>NZ_JBNGOX010000019.1:0-96210 GCF_050589785.1 Carboxylicivirga caseinilyticus
GTAAGAGAGGTGCTTACGAAATACGATTACAAAAATGTCAAAGAACTTAAAAATAAACAATTAATAATCAGTGGGTTTTAAGCGCCCACCAATGGTCGACAGATTTAACCAATATTCATCAGGAATTAAAACTTTGGGATGGTAGAATTGAAAGTCAGTTTAAACTGGAAGGAGAAGAGGTAAATGTAGTAACTGCCTCTCATCCAGCAAAAGATATGATAGAAGCACAAATCTCATCTTCATTAATAATACAGCATCAATTAAAAATAAGCCTCCGTTTTCCATATGCAACCGGTAATCATGCCGATGATGCAACTGACTGGGATCATCCGGAGAAACATACAACCACTATTTATGATTCAGACAGTCATTTTTGTATTCTAAAAAGAGTACTTGATGGTGATACTTATTTTGTTAATATTCAGTGGAAAGGAGATGCAGAGGTTAAGGAAAAAGAGGCGCATTATTTTATATTAGAACCTCAGGGTGATCAGTTTAAATTTACTTGTTCTTTTTCTAAAGAGGCTCCTAAAAAAGAAAATGCAATAATGGATGATGTCATCACTCTGGCATCAGACTATTGGCAAAATTTTTGGAAAAATGGTGGAGCCATTGATTTTTCGCAATGTACAGATTCAAGAGCATCAGAATTGGAAAGAAGGATTATTCTATCACAGTATTTAATGGCAATTCAATGTGCGGGTGATCTGCCACCACAGGAAACCGGATTAACCTACAACAGTTGGTATGGTAAGTTTCATTTGGAAATGCATTGGTGGCATGCCGTTCATTTTGCCCTTTGGAATCGAACAGAATTGCTTGAAAGAAGCCTGGATTGGTACAATAAGGCTTATGACAATGCAAAATCGATAGCTAAACGACAAGGTTTTGATGGTGTGAGATGGATGAAAATGACAGATCCATCTTCAATAGAGGCTCCTTCTGGTGTTGGATCGTTTCTAATATGGCAGCAACCACACTTTATTTATTTTGCCGAGTTGGTATATCGAAGTAATCCATCTGATGAAGTGCTCAATAAATATAAGGATCTTGTGCAGGCAACAGCTGAGTTTATGTATTCATTTGCTGATTACGATAGTATCAATAACCGATATATTTTGCAGGGAATAATTCCGGCTCAGGAAACATTGCGAGCCAATGAAACGGTTAATCCACCTTTTGAACTGGCTTATTGGCACTGGGGATTAGAAGTGGCTCAAAAATGGCTGGAAAGGTCGGGAAAGGAAAGAAATAAAGAGTGGGATGAATTAATCAATAAACTCTCACCCTTAAAAGAATTGGATGGATTGTATCTTGCTTCCGAAGATGCTGTTGATACCTATAAAGACGTTCGTTTTACTTCAGATCATCCGGCAGTGCTTGGAGCTTTGGGTATTCTTCCCAAAAGCAATCTGGTTGATGATGAATTAATGAAGAATACATTAGACTGGATCTTGAAAAACTGGAACTGGGATCATACCTGGGGATGGGATTATCCGATGACAGCCATGTGTGCTGCACGTTTGGGTCAACCTGAAAAAGCCGTAGATGCTTTACTGATGAATAAACGAACCAATACTTACTTGGTTAATGGTCATAATTATCAGGATGATCGTTTACGTGTTTATTTACCAGGAAACGGTGGTTTATTAATAGCAGTTGCAATGATGTGTGCAGGCTGGGATGGAAATAAAGTTGAAATACCTGGTTTCCCAAAAGACAGCACCTGGAATGTAGTTTGGGAAGATTTAGCAGTATTGCCTTAATCGGCCTCTTTCATTGATTTAGTTTAATAAGGTAGGAATCTCATGAAGAAAAGCAATCAGTATAAAAGCCATCATTTGGGGATGGCTTTAGTCGTTTATCTTATTCTTTCAATTTAAATTCCATTACAGTAATATCATTCTTTGAAAAGGTTAACTTTTTGTCTTTCAGCTGATAATTAACCTCGCCGGTTAGTATGTTGAAAAACTCAACTTCAGGAACTCCATCACAATACATTTTGGTTGCCATTAACGGCCCGAACTCTATTGAATTATCCTTAATGCTTATACTTCCTCCAAATGAATTACAACCACTGTTTCCGCCAATTTTGTTTTCTGCTTTATTAATTGTTATTACCGGAGTCTTCATCGTGAAGCCAGCCTCATTAATGGATTGCCCTTTAAAAGAGATCATTTCCCATTTATTTCCTTCTAAAAACAGTTTCGAAGCGTTACCTGTATTCTTTTGCATTGTTTTACAACTGGTAATTATTAACAAAGATAAGGTGGCAAAAAATAAATACTTCATAATCGTTTCAATTTAGATTGTTTGGCTAAATTAGACATAAAAATCGTGCCAAAATGATGGTAAGTTAAATAAATCAAAATATGGATTCAATCGATATCAAAGTAGGAACAAGAGTAGAACATCCACGTTACGGTGAAGGTATTATTGCAAGGATAACCTTAGGTGCTTATGAGGTTTATTTTGAGCAAGGTGGTAAAATGGAAATACCTAAAACAAGCACAAATATTACGGTAATAGAAAGTCCGGAAGAGGGTAAGGGAGAAACGGTTACGGCACGTGATCTACGTAAGGCTATTGCATCAGTTTTGGATGAATATGGAACTCTTCCGGCAGAAGTAGAACTTGGAAATAAATGGATTGGAGGTAAAATTGTTATGTATCCATCAAATGAATCTCTTCAGCCAAAAGAAATTCCCATGGAGACTTTCTTTAAAAAGATTGTAATGGTGCGTGATCGTTTACGAGTATTGGAACAGAATATCAATTCTTCAGAAACACTCAATGATGAAGAAAAAGTTCATATTCAGCAGTATATAACACGAGCTTATGGTAGTTTAACCACGTTTAATGTATTGTTTGCAGATAAGGATGATTACTTTATTGGAAGTGGTAAAAAATAATAGATCAAATTTTATAATATTTTTTTAATTCAGAATCTGAGTTTAAAAGTGTAATTAACATCATTTAATACAAGTTGGATGACAACGAGAGCAATTTAGCTCTACTTTTGTAATCTAACTTAAACAAAATGAACAAATTTTTTAAACCCAAATTCTTCTCGCTATTGCAGTCGGGTTTGGTCAAACAGAATTTCTCCAAAGATGTTCTGTCTGGTATTGTTGTAGGTATTGTTGCCCTACCACTAGCCATTGCTTTTGCTGTTGCATCTGGAGTATCACCCGAAAAAGGATTAATTACGGCTGTAGTGGCTGGATTTATTATTTCACTGCTGGGAGGGAGTCGTGTTCAGATAGGAGGTCCAACAGGAGCGTTTATTGTTATTGTATATGGTATTTTAGAGCAATATGGTATTGATGGTTTGATTATTTCAACCATATTGGCAGGTGTCATTCTGGTTGCTTTTGGATTACTTAAATTAGGTTCGCTGCTTAAGTTTTTTCCACATCCTCTTATTGTTGGTTTTACCAGTGGAATAGCACTGGTTATTTTTTCAACGCAAATAAAAGATGCACTGGGATTGCCTATTGAAAAAGTTCCTTCTGTATTTCACGAAAAATGGTTAGTTTATTTTTCCGAGCTCTCAAATATTAATTGGATTGCACTTTTAATAACCATCATTACTATATTAATTACCGTATACTCCAGAAAAATTACCAATCGAATTCCAGGGTCTTTTTTGGCAATAATCATTATTACACCTCTTGTTTATTTTTTTGATTTAGAGGTTTCAACTATCGAATCATTCTTTGGTGATATACCCAACCGGATAAGTTTTAGTTTACCATCGGTGCAATTATCCGAAATTCATAATTATCTGGCTCCGGCTTTAACTATTGCATTGTTGGGAGGCATAGAGTCTCTTTTATCAGCAGTAGTCTCGGATGGTATGATCGGTGGGAAACATCGGTCAAACACCGAATTAATTGCTCAGGGGATTGCTAACATAGTAACTCCCTTTTTCGGGGGGATTCCTGCTACAGGTGCTATAGCACGTACAGCAACGAATGTAAAAAACGGTGGAAGAACGCCATTGGCCGGTATTATACATGCTGTTACCTTGCTATTGATAATGCTTTTTCTGGGACCGATGGCAAAACTGATTCCTATGTCATGTCTGGCAGGTATTCTTATTGTTGTTTCGTATAATATGAGTGAATGGAGATCATTTGTTGCTATTTTAAAAGGTAGTTATTTTGATATACTGATTTTACTTTCCACCTTTCTTATCACGGTCTTTTATGATTTAACACTGGCTATTGAAGTTGGAGTTGTACTTTCTGCTATCCTTTTTATGAAACGTATGTCGGATATCAGCGAGAAACGAATTGAAAATGTGGTTGATAATGATATTATTGATGATTATTCAACTTTGCCTGAGCAGTTAAATGTTTATGAAATTAGCGGGCCTTTGTTTTTTGCATCAGCCCGAAGATATTCTGAATTAATAGAGTCAATAGGAATGAAAGGAAAAGTGTTGATTATACGTATGCGGCATGTTTCCTTTATTGATGATACCGGATTGCATAACCTTAAAGACACTATACAAATATTAAAGAAAGAAGGAGTGAAGGTGATTCTTTCGGGTATCAATGCTGAAGTTAAAGAAGATCTGAAAAAAATGAATTTAGTTGATCTGATATCAGAAGAATATATACTTGATAATTTTAATGAGGCATTGAATACAGCCTGCACATTAATTCCTTGTAAGCATTAACCTATTTAGCAGATTTGATTTGCTTAAATAGGTGTGTTATCAAGAATTTTCCTTCTATTGTTAATAACTTCCGTCGGGCCGAATTGGCTGGGCTGTTTGTAAATTATATATTTGTTGGCGTAGAATTAAAGCAGAATGGAATATATTGTTTCAGCAAGAAAATACAGACCTGCGACTTTTAAGTCGGTTGTTGGACAGGTTAATATAACTACTACGCTAAAAAATGCTATTAAAAGCAATCATTTGGCACATGCTTACCTTTTTTGTGGTTCGCGTGGAGTAGGTAAAACAACCTGTGCCCGTATTTTTGCAAAAACAATTAACTGTTCAAATGTTAGCGAAGATTTTGAGGCATGCAACGTTTGTGAGTCTTGTAAGTCGTTTAACGAAAACCGCTCGTATAATATCCATGAGCTTGATGCTGCCAGTAACAACTCGGTTGATGATATTCGTAGCCTTATTGATAAGGTTCGTGTTCCTCCTCAGTTAGGATCTTATTCGGTTTATATCATCGACGAGGTTCATATGTTATCTCAGGCAGCTTTTAATGCATTTCTAAAAACACTGGAAGAGCCTCCTCGTCATGCAATTTTTGTGTTGGCCACAACTGAAAAACACAAAATTCTTCCTACCATTCTTTCACGATGCCAGATATTTGATTTTAACCGTATCACAATTGCTGATGCTGTGGGGCATTTAAAATATGTGGCTGATAGTGAAGGCGTGAAAGTAGAAGAAGAAGGTTTGGCTGTTATTGCACAAAAGGCAGATGGAGCCATGCGTGATGCACTTTCAATCTTCGATCAGATCGTTGCTTTTTCAGGTAAGGAGATCACATACCAACAAGTAATTGAGAATCTTAATGTTCTTGATTATGACTATTACTTTAAGTTGATTGATGCCTTTTTGGCTGAAGATTACAAGCAGGCTTTATTAATTTTCAACGATATTCTGCTCAAAGGTTTCGATGCTCAACATTTTATGTCAGGATTGAATAGTCATGTTCGTGATTTACTGATGTGTAAGGATCAATCCACTGCTACTTTGATGGAAATAGGTGAGTCGGCCAAAGAGAAGTATGTGAAGCAAGCTGCATCATGTGATGTCGATTTTCTTTATTATGCTTTAAAAGTAATTAACGAAAGTGAGCAACAATATAAGGTTGCTAAAAACAAACGACTTCATTTGGAGTTTGCTCTGATACGTCTTTCTCGTATCGAAACCGAAAAAAAAAAGAGGAATTCGTAGATGAAATTCCAATTATAACAGTAGGTAAATCAAAACCTCAGCCTCAAACGCAACAGAAATCAGTTGCAAAAGAAACACCTGGTAATATTAAAATACCTGCATCTCCCTCTACAGGTAAGCAAAGTTCAGGATTAAAATCTGTTTCGTTAAAAAATCTGGCTAAGAAGGTACAGCAGGCTCCTGCCTCAAGTTCTACTTTAAAGGTAGAAGAAGCTCAGGAAGAACCCATTGACATGACGTGGAATGAATTAATTTCGCAAGAAAGTGTTGATGAAATGTGGCGTAAATACTGTATGGCTGTTAAGGATCGAAACCCCCGTTTATACAGTATTGTTGATAACCATAAGCCCAACATGGTAGGTGAGCGTAAGTTACTTGTTAAGCTTAAAAACAAGCTTCAGGAAACAGAATTACAAAAGGAAAAGAGTGCGATGCTCAGTTTCTTAAAGCGTTCACTTAAAAATGCACGATTGGAACTAGATTTCGAAATATCATTTGATGAAAGTGAAGGTCCTAAAAGAGCTTATACAGTTGCCGATAAGTTTAAACTAATGCTGGAGAAAAATCCTGATTTAATGAAGTTTAAACAGGAATTTGGTCTGGATCTGGAGTAACCCAACTTCAAAAAGAAAATTAAAAGATCTTAAAGTCGATTCTTTTAATAATATTGAGTTAAATCACCATTACTATTGAATAGATAATGTAGATTTGGTTGAATTTTTATCAAAGAATATTGATTTATATAAATACTCTAAAACAGTAGGTGTGCTTTAAGTGTTTAACTTATCGTGCATCAAAAAAGATTAAATCGAAATGGGAACACAGAAATCAAAAATTATCTACACAAAAACTGATGAAGCACCTGCTTTGGCAACATATTCGTTGCTGCCAATAATAGAGGCATTTACAAAGTCATCAGGTGTAGAGGTAGAAACAAGGGATATTTCATTATCAGGTAGGATTATTGCTCACTTTCCTGAGTACTTGAATGAAGATCAGCGAATTGGTGATGCTTTGGCTGAGTTGGGAGAATTAGCAAAAACACCTAAAGCTAATATTATCAAGTTGCCCAATATTAGTGCATCCATCCCTCAATTGCAGGCAGCAATAAAAGAACTTCAGGCAAAAGGATATCAATTGCCAGATTATCCTGAGGAACCCAAAACAGAAGAAGAGAAAGCGGTTAGAGCGCAATATGATAAAGTAAAAGGAAGCGCAGTAAATCCAGTCTTGCGTGAAGGTAATTCAGATCGAAGGGCTCCAAAGGCTGTGAAGAATTATGCAAAAAAGCATCCGCACTCAATGGGTGCTTGGTCGGCCGATTCGAAATCTAAGGTAATGAGTATGTCTACTGGTGATTTTTACGGTAGCGAAAAATCACTGACGGTTGATCAGCCATGTGATATAAAAGTAGAACTGCATTCAGGTAATGGTACTGTTTCTGTATTAAAAGACAAAGTTTCTTTATTAGCTGGAGAGATTATTGATTCAGCTGTAATGAGTAAGAAGGCTTTACGTTCATTTTTGGTTGATGCCATTGCAGAGGCCGAAAAACTGGATGTTTTGTTCTCGGTGCACTTGAAGGCTACCATGATGAAGGTTTCAGATCCGATTATTTTTGGACAGGTAGTGGAAGTATTCTTCGAAGATGTTTTTGCAAAATACGGAGAGCAGTTTGAAAAATTAGGCATTACAGCCAATAATGGATTAGGTGATGTGTTTACAAAAATTCAGAATCTGCCTGAAGAAAAGCGAAATGAAATTGAAGCTGCAATAAAGGAAACATATGCTAAACGTCCTGATTTAGCAATGGTTAATTCAGATAAAGGAATTACAAATCTTCACGTACCAAGTGATGTGATTATTGATGCCTCCATGCCGGCAGCCATTCGTACATCAGGTAAAATGTGGGGACCGGATGGAAATCCGAAAGATACCCTTTACGTAATTCCTGATAGGTCATACGCTTCAGTATATGAGGAAGTAATTGATTTCTGTAAGGAAAATGGTGCATTTGATCCTTCAACAATGGGAAGTGTTTCCAATGTTGGTTTAATGGCTCAAAAAGCTGAAGAATATGGATCACATGATAAAACATTCCAGATTGCAGAAAATGGAGTTGTTAAAGTACTGGATGATAAAGGTGCTGTATTGATGGAACAGGTTGTGGAAGAGGGAGATATTTTCCGCATGTGTCAGGTAAAAGATTTGCCAATTCAGGACTGGGTTAAACTAGCTGTAAACAGAGCCGGGGCAACAGGAGTTCCTGCTGTTTTCTGGTTGGATGAAAATAGGGCTCATGATGTTGAATTAATTAAAAAAGTTAAGACTTATCTGGCTGATCATGATACTGCCGGATTGGAAATATTAATTAAATCACCTTTTGAGGCAACTAAATATTCTTTGATAAGAATCAAACAAGGATTGGATACGATTTCTGTTACAGGTAACGTGTTGCGAGATTACTTAACCGATTTATTTCCGATTCTTGAAGTAGGTACAAGTGCAAAGATGCTTTCTATCGTTCCGTTGATGAATGGTGGTGGTTTATTTGAAACAGGTGCAGGTGGATCTGCTCCAAAGCATGTTCAGCAGTTTGAACAGGAGAATCATTTGCGCTGGGATTCATTGGGTGAATTTCTTGCTTTAGCTGTTTCATTAGAACATTTAAGTAAGGTTAATGATAATTCTAAAGCACAGATACTTGCTGAGACTCTGGATGAAGCAACAGGGCAAGTGTTGGATAATCAAAAATCGCCATCCCGCAAAGTAAATGAGTTGGATAACCGTGGAAGTCATTTTTACCTTGCAATGTATTGGGCAGAAGCTTTGGCAAACCAAAATAAAGATGCTGAATTGAAATCTGCTTTTGCAGGTATTGCAAAAGAATTGTCGGCGAATGAAAAGACAATTGTGGATGAGTTGAATTCTGTTCAGGGAAAAACTATGGATATTGGAGGCTATTATATGCCTGTATTTGATCTGGCTTCAAAAGCAATGCGTCCGAGTGAAACGTTTAATACAATTTTAGCCAAGTTGAATTAAGAATTTAGAAATAATAAAAAAAGGCGGCTTAATTAAGTTTAAGTCGCCTTTTTTAATTGTCCTATTATTTCTGTTAAGCTAATGAGAAATCATTTAATAATGCTTAATTCATTTAAAAAGAAAAGGTGACACATGGCCACCTTTTTATTTTTCTTTTAATGATTCGGATAATAACCGATCAAAGCATTTTCTGCATATAATTCAATCTTATTCGAAGCTTCCTGCACCTGAAAATCAAATCCTGGTTGGTGCTTCGCTATGAACTGATGTAATCTTTTTACCAAAAGCGTCGTTTTATTCTTACGTTTTGAAAGATAATCATCAAGTGCAAGTAAAAAGGAAATCTGACTCTTCTTAGCAACGGGTGTAATGTACAAATTCATACGCTTCCCTTTTTTAGTTTTTAAATGTTATTTAACCTGTTATACTAACTAATTATAAATAGGTTACATATGTGCAAACAAAATTCGTTCCATTTTTTGTGTTTTTTATCATTGTTAGTGATTTATTCATTCCAATGACTCACTGTTAAATATTATATATCAAACATTTGAATAACTAATTTTTAATTTTTAATATTGATAAAGATTATTCCCAATAATTACCTGAAAGTATGAAAGTCAGTCATCTAAATTTCATTTTTGTTGTTTTTCTCTGTTTATCACTACAGTTAAAAGCTCAACCCAAAGACATTGAAATTGCCAAGCTTTTTAAAGGAACTAAAGGTTGTTTTGTGATCTCAAAATTTGATAATTCAGAGCATTACTATTTTAATAAAGATCAGGCTCAAGAAAGATTTTCACCTTGTTCTACGTTTAAAATACCCAATTCACTTATTGCTCTTCAAACGGGAGTGGCAAGCGGAATTGATTATGTGATTGAATGGGATAGCATTCGTAATCCGCATGAAGCTTGGATGAATGAAAAAGAACCATTTAAATATTGGTGTCAGAACCATACCATGAAGAGTGCATTCAAATATTCTGTTGTTTGGTATTATCAGGAGATAGCGCGAAAAATTGGAGAAATAAGAATGCAGCAGGCAATCATATCGTTGGATTATGGTAATAAGGATATATCCAGTGCTTTAGATCGTTTTTGGTTGTGTGGTTCTCTCGAAATTAGTGCAATTGAGCAGACTCAATTTCTGAGAAAACTATACAATGAGAAATTAGTTGATTTTTCTAAAGAAAATATTCAGAAGGTAAAAGCTATCATGTTATATGAAGAAGGTGATGATTATAAATTGTTCGGAAAAACCGGTGGAGGCAATTGTTCAGCAGATAAGGTAATTGGCTGGTATGTTGGATTTGTAGAAACACAAAAAGGACCCTATGTGTTTGCTATGAATATGTTAGCTGATGATTTTAAACAGTTTGATAATAACAGGAGAATTGAGACGGTAAAAGAAATACTTAAAATATTAGGCTATATATAATTGATAAGAAACTATTTGATGATAAGATTGTTTGAATCTAAAATTGGTTGTTATGAGTAAATTTAGAATTGAAATTAAGTGGGCAATAACATTTTTTGCAGTAATTATACTTTGGACTGTTTTCGAGAAGATGATAGGTTTACACGATGAGCATATTGACATCCATGCTAAAATTACAAACCTGTTTGCAATACCTGCCATATTGATTTATATTTTGGCATTACTCGAGAAAAGAAGAAAGGATTTTAATGATAAGATGACATGGCTGCAAGGTTTTGTAAGTGGTTTAATTATCACTTTTATTGTGGCATTGCTGAGCCCTTTAAGCCAGGTTCTTACACATGAATATTTGTCGCCTCAGTATTTTGATAATATCATTGCTTATTCTGTAAAAAATAACCTGTCCACTCAGGTTGAGGCGGAAGGCTATTTTAATCTTACCAGTTATATTTATATGAGTGTAGTTGGAGCGTTAATGATGGGTTTTATTACTTCAGCTGTAGTAGCATTTTTTGTAAAAAAGAAATAATCAGCTATTTACTTTGACTTTATCAACAAACACAAAACGATTCTTGTCCATTATTTTTTCACCACTGTATCTGTAAGCGGCTAGTCGTCCGCCATTGGCTACACATGCATCTACACAACAAATATTTTTTTGAGGTATCATAACTCCGCGACCAACACAATAATGTCCTACAAAAACCATTGGAGCGTCTTCAGGATAGATGTCGTATGATGATATCAACTCATTGGGTATTGTGTATTTAGGTAATGAGAATCGGTTACCGTAACTCAAGCTGTCAAAAGTATGACCGTGAGGCTCTATCCACCATTTAACTCTGAAATTAGTGCGTGTAATATTATTGGAGTCCTTAATAATTAAGTCTTTTGGTAGGTTAATTTCAATCCCTTTAATTGTTTCAAGAAAAGGAGTATATAATGTACTTTCTTTTTTAACAGCATCCTTCAGGTGTTTCTTTCTGATTCGGCCATTTTCGTACATTTTACTTACTTTTTCGATGTGCTTATCATTCCAGTATGCATGAACAATTCTTATTTCTCCTAAATCAAGAAATAGAGGAAGTGTTCTCAGCCATTTTATGTCTTTCTGAAGATCATCGTAATTATTCTTGTATTCGATAAAGAAGTTGTCTAATAACTTACGATTACTGTTACCAGGTGTTCTAATCGGGCGTCCATCACTTCGTTTTGTAAAATAAGTGATGGCATTTATTTCATGGTTACCCAAAATAGCATAACCAGAGCCGTTGTTGATCATTGAACGAATGGTTTGAATAACCTTTCGGCTATCAGAACCCCGGTTAATAAAATCGCCTACAAAAACAGCTTTTCGTTCAGGATGTTGCCAATAACCATTCTCTTTCGAGTAGCCCATCCTCTTAAAAAGCATTTGCAACTCAGAGTAATGCCCATGTACATCACCGATGATATCGTAACCATTTCGATTTGAATGATTACTTCCCGTCTGTAATTTAACTTCTATGTTTTGTCTGAAATTCACAATTCAAAAATAAATAATCTGAATAATGCACAAAATAATTATTGATCAACATTGAAAAATGATTTGTAATTTAATAATCATTTGATTTTATTTTTACTTTTTTAAAACATAATTGGCACTTTAATCATTGATAAAGTAAAATTCAGTCATGAGAAATATACGTTGGGGAATTATAGGTTGTGGAGATGTAACAGAGTTGAAAAGCGGACCAGCATTCAATAAAGTAGAAGGTAGTAAATTACAGATGGTAATGCGACGTGATTTACAGCTGGTTCAGGATTATGCACAAAGACATAATGTTCCTGAATGGACAGGCAATGCTGAGGCTTTAATTAATAATGATAAGGTTGATGCGGTTTATGTTGCCACTCCTCCGGGAAATCATGCCGAATTCGCGATTAAGGCTATGAAGGCAGGTAAGCCGGTTTATGTTGAAAAACCAATGGCTGCTACCTATGAACAGTGTCTGGATATGATAAAGGTCTCTGAAGAAACAGGTGTGCCTTTATTTGTGGCATATTACAGAAGAACCTTACCGGGTTTCTTAAAAGTAAAAGAGTTAATTGATGGTGGCGAAATTGGTAAGCCATTGTATGTTAATATCCGATTGACAAGACCTGCTTTGGATAGTGAAGTCAAAGGAGGTGATTCGTTATGGCGATTGGATAAAGAGAAAGCCGGAGGTGGTATTTTCTTTGACCTGGCATCTCATCAGCTTGATTTTTTGGATTATTTATTTGGTCCTGTTGTTGAAGCAACTGGGTTAACTGCAAACAGAGGTGGTTATTATGCTGTGGAAGATACTGTGAGTGCTTCTTTTCGTTTTGAAAACGGTGTATTGGGTAATGGTTTATGGTCGTTTGTAACAAATAATCATGTAGATGAAGACAGGATGGAAATAGTTGGTTCTGAGGGTAAGATTGTATTCTCGGGTTTTAATCATCAACCTATTATGATGTATAAAAATGGTGAGGAATTTGAATTTCCTTATCTGAATCCTGAAAATATACAGTACAATCTTATAAAACAGGTTGTTGAGCAGTTACAAGGCATGGGAGAGTGTGTAAGTACAGGAATATCAGCAGCCCGAACGAATAAAATAATGGAAATGATTACGGGGAAGTAAATCCCCGTTCAATCTTATAATACTTTATTCAGAAAATCAACCATGTATAAAACTGTTTCATCTACCCATGGATGAAACAACCAGAATGGATGTACCTTGATGTTGAATTTATGTACTTCTTGATAAACTCCCCATTCATTAAGCATACCTATTAGTTCATCCTGGCCGGCATGGAATCTTGAGTAACCGCTGTTCAGAAACAAAATGGGAACTGAGTTTTCGTTGGCCCAGTATATGGATGATGCTTCTTTCCAGATTCCAGGTTTTTCTTCAAAAGATCCACCAAACCAGGAAATGTCAGCTGAATTTGGTTTTCGCTTCAAGTTGAGGGAAGAAGGAGCAAGAAAATTTAGTACTCCATCAATATCCATAATAGCTTGTACTTCACTTGAATAATCTAATAATCCCATCTTTCCTTCGAAATGCTCAAGGCCATTAGTCATGCCAATTAAAGCAGCAAGATGTCCTCCGGCGGAACAACCCGATATAGCTATTTTATCAGGATTTATATCGTATTTTTCTGCATTGGCTCGAACCCATCTTATGGCTGCTTTAATGTTATGAACAGCTGCAGGATATTTGGCTTCTAATGATAATTGATACTCAACGGGTATGGTCACAAATCCTTCTTTGGCTATCATTTGTGCCATAGGAACCTGCATGTCTTTTGTGCCTGATCGCCAACCTCCACCATGAACCATGATTACGGCAGGATACTTTCCTTCTTTCTCAGGTTTAAAAATATCAAGATGTAAATCGCGTTTGCCAAAAGGTGTGTTTTCCAGACTAAGATAAACCTGATTTCTGTATTCAATAACACCCTTAGGTAGACTATCTTTTGCAGGAAAAGCATAAGGATATCTTTTTGCAAACTTTCGTTGTTCGCGGGGTATATTATAGCTTGAATCAACAGGAAAAGAGTTTTGTGCACTTAATGATAATCCTATTGAAAATAAGATGATTGTATTAATGTATCTGAACTTTTTCATTAAGCTTCTTTTTTAAAGATTGTTTCCTTCAAGATTAAGCTCCTTGGCTATAGTTTTCATTCCATCGATGGTGTCCTGGATAAGCTCATCTAATTCTATGCTTATGCGTTGTGCGCCATCAATGATAATATTGCGATCAACTTTTGCAGCAAAACGTTTGTCCTTCCATCGTTTTTTTACCGATTTAAGCGTAAGAGAGTATATACTTTTGTCGGGACGAACCAAAGCAGCGGTAGTAACTAAGCCAGTTAGTTCATCGGTTGCATACAAAACTTTTTCCATAATATGTATGGGTTCAACGTCAGTACAGATGCCATAAGCATGGGAGAGGACGGCTCTGATGTAATCTTCCGGCCAGCCTTCACTTTCCATTATTTCTTTGGTTTTTGAGCAGTGTTCTTCAGGGTATTTTTCGTAATCCAGATCGTGTATTAAACCAATGATACCCCATTTTTCTTCGTCTTCATCATATTTATGGGCGAAGTGTCGCATAACTGCTTCAACAGAAAGAGCATGTTTGTATAAGCTATCCGTTTCGTTGTATTTTTTAAACAGGTTTAATGCATCTCTTCTGGTTGGATTCATAATTGCATTTATTTAAGTAAACTCTTAATTAATAATCCTAAAACAATTGTAATAGTGAAGCTTAAAAGCGTGCCAACTAATATATATTCTGAAAATTGTCTTGATTTGGTTTCTTCTTTCGGGTTGAGTCTTAAAATAGATTTTGCCGCAATTAAAAATCCAATGGCCGAATACATTTCAGTAAGTATAAAAGTCAGAACTAAAATGCGTTCAAGGTATCCTATCCATTTGCCGGCGTTTGATAAACCCGATTCGTTAATGTTTTCTTTTTTAAGTTGTTTACGCCATTTGGCTGTAAATTCCCTGATGAAGATGCCACATGGCCAAATGATAATAACATAACCTAGCATGTATATCCAGAATTCAGTTCCATTTTCCCAAATAATGAGCAGGTTAGTAAATGTCCATTGGGTGAAGAAAAGCATCCAGATAATTAGTAATGATACAATATGAAAAGTCTGATCAAGAATAAAGCTTTTCACTGTTTTTTTCTGGTAGTTTTTCCAAATATCAATAATTAAATGAATAAAAAATACCAATGGAATTAACCACCATAATAGCCATTTAGCGACAAACAGATAGGATAAAACTGCAGTTAAAAATATATGAAGATAAAAATAGATGGATTTCAATCCTATGTCTTTCCTGTTCTTTACCCAGGAATCTCTTTGGATTAAGAAATCTCCTATAAAATGAGCAAGTAGTAGTTTAAGTAATACAATTATATGCATTTGGTCGGGTTTGTTATTTCAATAAATGTGTTTGAGCAAGATACTCAAAATGTTTTAATAACAGACTGATGGCATCCCAGTTTGCGGTTTGTTTACGTTGATTTACCGCCGATTGGGAGATGGAAAGGATAGGTGCAATTTCGGTTTCTTTCTTCTGTTGAAGAAGGTAAAATACAACTTCAGCTGACATGGGAGTCCATTTGTCTGTAATGGCATCCAGAAGTTTCAACTCTACTTCCAATTCTCTATTTAAAGCTTCATCGCCGGTTGTAATGATGGTTTTCTGTGATTTTTGTTTCATTTTATCCAGATTTCTGCCTGATCGATGGAGAGCCGTTCCATCGGAAAGCGAAATACTGTCTTTTAAATACTCAATGTCGCCTATACCAGCGGAAAGACGGATATCCAGATTTTTGTAGGAACGCCAGTTTTTTCTTGGCTTTGAATCTTTTACTAAACTGTTATTTTTTAAATCTGATGCCTGCATCTTAAAAATACTTTTAAACAAAAGAGTCATTTGCAGAGTTTTCCCAATTTCTTTAAAAACACATTGAAAACTATCTCCACGAAGAAATTCTGGTGGAAAAACAAATTCAGCTTCCTGACTAATTGTTGAGAAACCCTTTCTTATCTCAGAAAACACAAAATCTCTTTGATTTTTATCAAGGTCCTTTGAATTGACAATATCTCCAGTAATTGCAACGTACATAATGAGTTGAATTTTTTCAAATATAATAAAATTAAAATAAGCGCCAAAGCTTATAAAGTTAAAATATAAGTCTATGATCTTATAAAATGTAATTATTAGCTTATGCACTAATGTTATGGTGAGAAAAGGGCATAATATTGAACATCATCCAAATTCCAAATATCCTTAATTTTCCATCTTAAAATGTCTATTTTCGTGTTTTAAAAGAGAAAAATTTAGTTATGCAAGTGGATACATTAAATAAAGAGTTTGGTATTGAAGGAGTTCTTACTTTTAAGAATGAGCAGCACACCATAATGGCAGAGGTAGTGACACCTCACTCAACTGCTAAAATTTCATTGTATGGCGCACAAGTATTAAGCTTTGTTCCTAATGGACAGGATGATCTTCTTTTTGTGAGCAGTGAGACTTTATTTAAAGAAGGAAAAGCCATCAGGGGTGGAATACCTGTTTGCTGGCCCTGGTTTAATGCTCACCCAACTGATAATACCAAGCCTTCTCATGGGTTTGCCCGTATCTCAACCTGGGAGGTACTATCGACATCAAAAAATACAGATGAAGTCTACATTAATTTGGGATTGAGATCAAATGAACATACAAAGCAGTATTTTCCATTTGATTTTGAAGCAATTATTGAAGTTAGTATTGGTAAAAGATTAAATGTAGAACTGACTACAAAGAATATTGGATCGGAACCTTTTGAAGTAAGCGCTGCTTTGCACACATATTTTAATATTTCTGATATTAAAACCGTTAAATTGCAAGGTTTGCATAAAGTTCTTTACAAGGATGATGTATTAGGGCTGGAAGCAATACAGGAAGATGAAATGGTTACTTTTAATGGTCGCACCGACAGGCGTTACAGAGATACTATGGAAGATGTTGCTATTATTGATACAAACAGAACCATTACTGTTGGTAAAAAAGGTAGTAAGACTACTGTAGTATGGAATCCAGGAGATGAATTAGCTGCTCAAATGGCTGATTTAGGCGATGATGATTACATAAAAATGGTTTGTGTGGAATCAGCAAATAGTCTGGACGATACCATTACAATAATGCCCGGAGCATTGCATTGTTTGGGAACAACCATTTATTAGTTTCGATTTGTAAATCATTTTAATCATTTGTTTGTTGCTAAATAGACATAAAATTTTGAACGGGAATTAAGTTGAATATTCCTTTTTGCCAGGTGGGTTTGATTTTAGAGTGTTGGGGTAATGGTAAAGAAAATTCTACTAATGCCTTAATATTAACATACTAATGAACCAATGAGCAAAACCTGTTATCATTGCGGAAGTCCGTCCCAATCATGGGTGCAACACGATGGAAAAGATTTCTGTTGCGAAGGATGTGTAATGGTTTATGATATACTGAAAGAGAAAGAGATGGGAGCTTATTATGATATTAATAAGGCTCCTGGAATTCGTAAAAAAGCAGTTAGTGCTGAATATTACGATTATCTCGATCAGGAAGATATTAAAAAGTCTGTTCTGGACTTTTATGACGGCTCTGTTGCCCGGGTAAAACTGTATATTCCATCTATTCATTGTAGTTCGTGTATCTGGCTCATCGAAAATCTGCATCAGCTTCATAAAGGAGTTATTAACTCATCGGTTAATTTTAACAGAAGGGAAGCCAGTGTTACATTTAATGAAGAAGAACTTAAATTAAGTGAGTTGATGGTTCTTTTATCATCTATCAACTATAAACCTCATATTAAAACAGAAGAACAGAAAAAAGCTGTTAAAAAGAGCCGGAAATTAATTGTAAAGTTAGGAGTAGCCGGTTTTGTGTTCGGTAATGTAATGTTATTAAGCTTTCCTGAGTATTTATCGGCAGATGTATCACTTCACCCTGAATTAAATACATTATTTAAATGGCTAAGCTGGTTTTTGACAATACCTGTTATGGTTTATTCAGGTAATGAGTATTTTATTACAGCCTGGAAGAATCTGAGAAAAAAGCTGATATCGATTGATTTACCTATCGCCATAGGTATTTTAGCCATATTTCTCCGCAGTACATATGAAATAATTAGTTCTACCGGGCCCGGATATCTGGATTCGCTTACCGGTTTGGTGTTTTTTCTTTTAATAGGTAAGTGGTATCAGGCCCGTACCTATGAAGCACTAAGTTTTGATAATGATTATTCATCTTATTTTCCATTGGGAATTACCCGGATAAAGGATAATGTGGAAGAAATTGTACCGATCAATCAATTGGAATCAGGTGATAAAATATCAGTTCGTAACGGTGAAATAATTCCGGCTGATGCAAGTTTAATATCATTGGGAGCATCTATAGATTACAGTTTTATAACTGGCGAATCGGTTCCGGTTCGTAAACAAAAGGGCGATTTGATTTATGCCGGAGGCCGGGTAATTGGTAGTGCCCTGTTCTTAAAGGTGGAAAAGAAGGTTGAAACCGGATACCTTGCTGAGTTGTGGAAAGAAAAAGCAGATAAAGACGGTAAGGAATCGATGCTTTCTGTTACTCTAGATGCTGTTAGCAAATATTTTACCATTGCCATTTTGTTAATTGCCACCTTAACGGGTTTATTCTGGTTATGGACAGATCCTAATAAGGCACTTCTGGCATTTACTTCGGTTTTAATTATCGCATGTCCTTGTGCATTGGCCTTATCAGTTCCTTTTGCCTTTGGTCATGCCAGTAGAATAATGGGTAAGAATAATTTCTATTTAAAGTTAACTGCAGTTATCGAAGGGTTAACCAAAACAGATACCATCGTTTTTGATAAAACAGGCACTTTAACTGATCCTGATGTTTTTGAAGTGCATTTTAAAGGTGATGAACCAGGGCATTTCAATTCCTCATTAATAAAATCATTGGCTCATCAATCAAGGCATCCACTAAGTAAGGCATTGTATCAGTATCTGGAGAAAGCCAATGAATTTGAGGTAAATGAATTCAATGAAAAAGAAGGGGCCGGTGTTGAAGGCCTTATTATGGGCCATAAAGTAAAATTAGGTTCTGCTGGCTACATTGGAATCAGCAGTGATAATAAAGAAGAAGCAGCCAACGTATATGTTTCTGTAGATGGTCAGCAGTTAGGATATTTTGTGGTTCATAACTTTTATCGAACCGATTGGAAGGAAATGTTGGCAAATGTTCAACAAACTGTAGAAGTGCATGTCCTTTCAGGAGATAATGATGCCGAACGGCCTGTTTTGGAAAAAGAACTAAAAAATAAAAACAATCTGCATTTTTTTCAGACACCAAAAGATAAACAACAATACGTCGCCGAATTAAAGCAAAAAGGCAAATATGTTATGATGTTGGGGGATGGAATGAATGATGTGGCTGCTCTAAAAGAAGCTCAGGTGGGAATTGCTGTTGCAGATGATGTTTATCAATTTTCACCTTCGAGCGATGCGATAATTAATGCATCAGAGTTAGTTCATTTGCCTTTGTTTATAAAGTTTTCAAAATCAGCTAAGAAAATTGTTTATTTGGCCATTTTAATCTCTTTTTTATACAATGTTGTAGGAATGTATTTTGCCGTATCTGGGCAGTTAAGTCCTTTGTTTGCAGCTATTTTGATGCCTTTGAGTAGTGCGTCGGTTGTTGTTTTTACAAGTTTAAGTGTAATGTTTATAGCTAAAAAAAGACATTTAATCTGATATTATATAGAACAATTCCCTTTATCAGTTTGTATTTAAAGGCGAAAAACCAATGTGTAAATAAAGAAATTAAGACAATAAATTCTGAAATATTTCTATATTTACCTCAGTTTTTTAATTATCATACTAAATGATAACTGATTAGCGAATGGAAATAATTATTGTTTTAGTTATTATAAGTTTATTGGTTGCACTTTTTTTTCTGTCACTTTTTATATGGGCAGTAAAAACAGGGCAATACGAAGATGATTATTCTCCTTCAGTTCGAATTTTATTTGATCAGCAAGAAAGAAAAGAAAAAAAGTCTAACAACAAATCCAAAATCTCAAATGAAGCAAGAGACGTTTTATTACGACAATAAAATTGTCAAGTATTTTCTTTTTGCCACAGTAACCTGGGGGCTCGTTGGAATGCTCGCAGGAGTTTTAGCTGCACTTCAGCTGGCAATGCCTTTTTTCAATTTTGAATTGGAGTTTACAACATTTGGTAGGGTACGTCCAATACATACCAATGCTGCAATTTTTGCTTTTGTGGGTAATGGTATTTTTACCGGAGCCTATTATTCTTTACAACGATTACTTAAAACCCGAATGTTTAGTGATGCATTAAGTTGGTTTCACTTTTGGGGATGGCAGGCAATCATTGTATCTGCAGCCTTAACCTTAGCATTGGGTTTTACAACCGGTAAGGAATATGCTGAGCTTGAATGGCCCATAGATATAATGATTGCGGTTGTATGGCTGGCCTTTGGCTGGAATATGTTTGGTACCATTGTAAAGCGAAGAGTAAAGCACTTATATGTAGCAATCTGGTTTTATATTGCAACTTTTGTAACAGTTACGTTGCTTCATGTTGTTAACTCAGTTGAATTACCTGTTTCATTCCTGAAAAGTTATTCATGGTATGCAGGAGTTCAGGACGCATTGGTTCAATGGTGGTATGGACATAATGCAGTTGCATTTTTCCTTACAACACCTTATTTGGGGCTGATGTACTATTTTGTGCCAAAGGCATCTAATCGTCCTGTTTATTCATACAGATTATCTATTGTGCATTTCTGGTCGTTCTTGTTTGTATACATTTGGGCCGGACCGCATCATTTATTATATACCGCTTTGCCAGACTGGGCTCAGTCGTTGGGAACTGTTTTCTCAATTATGCTGATTGCTCCATCCTGGGGTGGTATGCTAAATGGATTACTTACTCTTAGGGGAGCATGGGATAAGGTGCGCGAAAGTGCTACCTTAAAGTTTTTAGTTGTTGCCGTAACGGCGTATGGAATGGCAACTTTCGAAGGTCCGATGTTATCCTTGAAGAATGTTAATGCCATCAGTCACTATACTGACTGGACACCGGCACACGTGCATGTAGGAACACTCGGTTGGAACGGGTTTTTGACATTTGGTATTTTATATTGGTTGGTTCCTCAGATATTCCGAACAAAACTATATTCACAAAAGCTTGCCAATGCTCACTTCTGGATTGGTACTTTAGGAATACTATTCTGGGTAATTCCAATGTATTGGGCCGGATTAACCCAAAGTTTGATGTGGAAAGAGTTTACAGCAGATGGATTATTGGCATATCCAAATTTCCTTGAAACAGTAACACAAATTCGTCCAATGTACTACATGAGAGCATTTGGTGGATTTATTTACCTGATGGGAGCTGTGTTGATGACCTATAATTTAATTAAAACAGCACGTTTGGGTAAATCAGTTGCCAACGAAGAAGCCACGGCCATTGATGAAACTTATACCCCTAAAAAGCCGGGTGAGAAATTCCATGGATGGCTGGAGCGTAAACCGGTTCAGTTTATGGTGCTTTCCCTGGTAGTTGTTTTGATAGGTACATTCGTTGAGTTAATACCAACATTCCTGATAAAATCAAATGTTCCGACTATCTCGAGTGTTAAACCATATACACCTTTGGAATTGCAGGGACGGGATATATACGTACGTGAAGGTTGTTATAATTGTCATTCGCAAATGGTAAGACCTTTCCGTTCAGAAACAGAACGTTACGGCGAATATTCAAAAGCTGGAGAATTTGTTTATGATCATCCATTCCAGTGGGGATCGAAACGTACAGGTCCTGATTTGGCCAGGGAAGGTGTTATGACAGGTAAAATATACAAACCAGATGCATGGCACTTTAATCACATGTTGGATCCTCAGGTGCTGAACGAAAATTCTATCATGCCAAAATATCCATGGTTAATCGAAGATGATGCCGACATTGCAAGTATCCCTGCAAAGATCAGAGCAATGCAAACATTGGGAGTACCATATGAAGAAGGATATGATGAAAAGGCTGTTGATGACTATATGGCACAGGCTGATAAGATTACAGAAGGTTTAAAAGCTGCAGGAATTGAAACTAGCAGTGAGAAAGAGATAATTGCACTTATCGCTTATTTGCAAAGACTTGGTACAGATATTTATAAAGTAGTACCAGAAGATGAAACAGCAGATTAATTGGTAGGATTATGAAATTAGTAAGACATTATCTGGAAAATATTGCTGGTATTGAGATATACCCTATTATATCGTTTATTCTTTTTTTTACCCTGTTTTTATTTATCACATGGTATGTAATAAAAATGGATAAAGGTATGATTGAGGAGGTTTCAAACTATGCCACAGATAAAGCTGACGAATTACCGGAAGAGAATCAGAATTAACTAAATCTATAAAAGACAACTTTAAAGAGTAATGTCTTTAAATATTTTCGTCTATGGAAGAGAATTTGAAAGACCAAAAAATGCCCGAGGTTGATCCGTTAACCAATGATAAATTCGTACCTGAACACGAGTTTGATGGTATTAGAGAATTGGCTAACAATCCTCCGTGGTGGCTGACATTTATATTTATTTTCAGCATTTTGTTCGCCTATGTTTATTTGGCTAAATACCATTTTTTTAGTGATGGTAAAGTGGGTCTGAATGAATACGAGGCTGAATTGTATGCTGTTCAAATGCAGGAAGAAGCCGCTGCAGGTGTTGAAGCCGTTGCGGCAGAAGGAGGCGGTGGAATTTCCATTGAAACAGTTAAGGTTGACTATAGTGTTCCTTTGACTGCCCAAACAGACATTGATAAAGGCGCTAAAGTTTTTGCCACTAATTGTGCTGTTTGTCATTTAGCAGAAGGACAAGGATTGGTTGGACCGAATTTAACGGATGAATACTGGATTCATGGAGGTAGTTTTGAAAATATAATGACAGTGATTAATAATGGTGTAATTGAAAAAGGAATGATTGCCTGGAAAGGACAAATTTCAGATGCTCAAATACATCAGGTTGCCAGTTTTATTACAACTCTGCAAGGAACCAATCCTCCAAATCCTAAAGCACCTCAAGGTGAAAAGTATGTACCGGCAGCAGAATAGTTGAAAATACATTTCTCAAATAGTAACGGGTAATGTATTTGCATTGCCCGTTTTTGTTTCCAAACAGAATTACTATTTTTAAAGATGCTCAAACTGAACTAAATCCATATTCATGACAAATGATAATAACCCGACATTTCGTGATCGAATTGTCACAATGAATGAGGAAGGCAAACGTAACTGGATATTCGCTAACCAACCCAAAGGTAAGTATTATAATGCCCGAACGATTGTTGGAATCATATTACTGACCTTTTTATTTGCAGCTCCATATATTAAAATAGATGGTGAGCCATTACTGTTGTTTGATATTATACATCGGAAGTTTGTTTTATTTGGAGTTGTTTTCTGGCCTCAGGATTTTCATTTATTTGTTATTGGCTTAATTTCTATAATCATTTCAATAGTAACATTTACTGTTGTTTATGGTAGAGTTTGGTGTGGTTGGGCTTGTCCTCAAACAATATTTATGGAACTTATTTTCCGTAGAATTGAATATTGGATTGAGGGGAGTGGAGATCAGCAACGGATTAGAAACAACGGAGAAGATACCTTTGATAAGTTCTGGCGTAATAGTCTGAAACATGCCATATTTATATTGATTTCTCTGGTTATAACACACACCATGTTATCATATTTTGTGGGTGTTGAAACGGTTCAGAAATACATAGAAGGTTCTCCTACAGAAAATTTTAGTGTGTTTGTTGCACTTATGATTTTTACTGCGGCATTTTATTTTGTTTTTGCATTTTTTCGTGAACAGGTTTGTTCTTTGGTTTGTCCGTATGGGCGATTACAAGGTGCTTTGGTGGATAATAACACATTGACTGTAATTTACGACTACAAAAGAGGTGAGAACAGAGGCCCGATGCGTAAAGATGAGGATCGTAAAGCTGTTGGTAAAGGAGATTGTGTTAATTGTCATAAATGTACAACTGTTTGTCCGACCGGAATTGACATTAGAGATGGTATTCAACTTGAATGCATCAATTGTACAGCATGTATTGATGCTTGTGATAGTGTGATGGAACGTTATAAATTACCAAAGGGATTGATCCGGATCACTTCAAAAAACAATATAGAAAATGGACAAAAGTTTCGTTGGACTCCAAGGGTTATTGCATATACCACCTTGTTGGTTGCATTAATCGGAGTTTTAGTTGTACTGTTTAATCTACGATCAGATTTTGAAACAACCATTTTGAGGGTGCAAGGATCATTATATCAAACCCTGGATGATGGACGTATTAGCAACATTTATAATTATAAGATTGTTAATAAAACCACTAAAGAAGCTGACCTGTCAATCAAATTACTTTCTCCTGAAGGAGAAGTGCAATTGGCGGGACATATGATGAAAATAAAAGAACAGGAAAAGCTTCAGGGGGCCTTTTTACTGAAATTATCAAGAGAACAATTGAACGGTGCCAGTACGAAAATTATGATTGGGATATATGATGGTGATGAATTGATTGATACAATTGAATCAACTTTTGTAGGGCCTAACTAATCATTAATAATAATATTAATATGAAATTTAATTGGGGACACGGTTTAGTGGTTGTTATTCTGTTAGGTATTACCGGATTTTTATCCTTGGTTTATATCACAACCAGAGAACGCATTGATATGGTAACCGATGAGTACTATCCAAAGGAATTGAAATATCAGAACCAGATTGAAAAACTGAAAAATTACAATGCATTGTCTGATAAAGTCAATATTAAAGTAAATGGAAATTTAGCAGTAGTATTTCCTAAGATCACAGATAAACCTGATGAAATAACCGGTAGTATTCATATTTATCGTCCATCCGATAAACGATTAGACATAGAAAAGGAAATACAATTGGATACTGCTTTTATCGCTAGTTTTGATAAAGAGAATTTCAAATCCGGTAAATACGAGGTTATCATTGAATGGGGAGCCAATAATCAGGAATATCTTACAAAACTTCCGTTATTTATAGACTAAACTAACTATCATGGGTATTTTAGAAGGATTTGTAATTGGTTTTTTTGGCAGTCTGCATTGCGTTGGAATGTGTGGTCCATTGGCATTGGCACTTCCTTTGCCTGTCAAATCAGTATGGCAAAAAGTAATTGGAGCCCTTTTGTATAATATTGGCAGAGCTATAACCTACAGTATCTTGGGTTTGATCTTTGGTTTTGTGGGAGTTGGTCTCAAGCATTCGGGAATTCAAAATATAGTTTCTATTGTTTGTGGTGTAATAATGATATTATCAGTTGTTCTTCCCGGAATAATAAAATTGCCCAAGGGAAGTAATAAAATAACCAATTCGATTTATGGTACACTGAAGAAGAAAATAGGAGATTCCCTTAACCGCAGAAAAATAGGTAATTTGTTTATCATTGGTATTCTAAATGGGTTTCTTCCTTGCGGACTGGTTTATGTTGCAATATCCAAAGCTGTTTTGTCGTTAACTCTTGCTGAAAGTGTATTATCCATGTTTTTCTTTGGATTAGGAACGCTTCCCATGATGTTCGCGGTTGCTTTTTTCTCCGATATTATAAAAAGCAGATACCTCTATCATCTTAAAAAGTTTATTCCCGTGTTCATAATCATTTTAGGTATCATCTTTATTCTTAGGGGAATGAATCTGGGTATCCCTTTTATCAGTCCGGATATGAGTAAGCCAACTTGTTGTCATTAATGATTGTTGCTATTTTTTGAGCATCACAAGAAGAAATATATTTATATGAACGGTAAGGATATAAAATCTAACTGGTTAGAAAATAATTTAGTTTCAGATACTTTAGCATAAAAAAAACCATTACTTTTGCGATCAGATTGGTTCAAAGGGTGTATATCTGCACTCTGAGATAATAGGGAATGCCGTGAAAATCGGCAACAGTACCCGCTGCTGTAAGTTCCGATCCTGAAATAATCAGGATAGTATGCTACAACCAACATAGCCACTGTTACCTTAAAAGGTTCCGAATGGGGATAAGTTTCTATCAGACAAGAAACAAAAACGGGAAGGCGGTTTGTAGTCGGAATAAGTCAGAAGACCTGCCAAATAACTTAATTTAAGCTTCGGGAGCTAGGCAATCACACAAGATAGGTTTACCTTTTCTTTTATGATACCGGCTTTTTGATAAAGTATTGGTGAATGTTTAAAACTATTGTAGTTGGTTTATTGGTGTTTTTGGCCATAATGGATACAAAAGCTGAAGGTGAGGTTAAAGATTCATTGCCAGGTTATTTACAACACTATGATATAGAGTCGGTAGATGTTGTTGTTACTAAACTTAAACAATATCAGGTTGGTTCGAAGAAGGAAACTTTTACTCCGCTACAAAAAAGCTCCGTAGAACAGGGAAGTCTTACTGAATTAATCTCAAGATATCAACCTATTTACATTAAAACTGACGCGGGAGGATTAGCCTCTTTTCGGTTCAGGGGCACATCAGACAATCATACATCAGTGCGTGTTCGCGGCATTGAATTGAATTCTCAGACTTTAGGTAGTTACAATGCAAATAATGCTCCTGTTTTTCTATTTGATCAGGTACAAATTAGTTTTGGTAGTTCTTCTGCAACCTTGGGTTCAGGCTCTATTGGGGGAAATGTAAGGCTTGAACTTCAGAATAAATTTAAAAACGGAGTGAATGGTGAAGGAAAAGTTTCACTGGGTTCTTTTGGTGAATATATGGCAGGAGCAAAAGTTTTTGCAAGTAATGGCCGGTTAGAATCAGTTACACGTCTTGTATACTACGAAAAGGAAAATGATTTCCCATTTGAAAATACAGCCTATTATAATTTTGAAACAAGATCTTATGATCGCGATAAGCAGAAAAATGCCCGAATAGAAAATGCTAATCTAATACAGCAGTTGAATTATAAATGGGACGATAACAGAATGTTATCATCTGTAATTTGGTTGACAAAAAACCGACATGAGGCACAGCCAAATATGGCTGAAAATACAAATCCTAATACCAGATATATTGAAGATCAGAATATAAGAACCTGGATTCAATATGATCAGAATTCTCATATTGGCAATTTTTATTTAGGAGGAGGTTATGTTTTTGATGATAATATTGACTACAGTAGTAAAGAACAAAAAATTACTACCCAACGATGGATAACTGAAGGAGGTTTAAAAAAGGAAAAAGACTGGTTAAGCATGCAACTGGGTTTACGATATCTATTCATAAAACCTGATGTGTATGCCTACGATGAAAGTATTTCAGAATACAGAACTTCTCTGTATGCATCTTTATTAGCAACTCCAATTGATTGGTTGAAATTGTCGTTGAACCTTAGACAGCAATTTGTAAGTCGATTTAATGCTCCTTTTACACCTGCCTTGGGGTTGGAGATGAGACTAATCAATAAAAATAATCAAACGCTTAATTTATTCGGTAATATACAAAGAGCATATCGTATACCAACGTTAAATGATCGATACTGGGGGCAGGATGGATATGAAGGAAACCGAAATATTAAACCTGAAGATGCCTTGAGTGCAGAGTTGGGGCTGGGCTACTTATTTTCAGATAATGAAACATGGACTTTTCGTTTAAATACCAATGTATTTTATATGAATGTTCATGATTGGTTATTATGGACACAAGGAAGCAGTGGTTGGTATGCCGACAATGTTATGCGTGTGATTAGTAAAGGATTGGAAACTACTATAAGAGCCTATTGTGATTTAGGTAGACAACAAATTGAAATAGGTGGAGGGTTTACTTTTAATCCTGCAGTAAGAAAGGAATCTGATCTTATTACCGACATCATTGATCAACAGCTGGAATATGTACCTAAATATATTGCAACAGGATATATTCAATATACTTTTTCAAGAGCAGGGATAATACTGGATGGTAATTATACAGGAAGAAGATATTACAATCAGGCAGGTAAATATTTATCAGCTTATCAGCTAATAAATTGCTCTGCTTTCTATCAATTTAACCTTGGAAATAACTTGTTAAGATTTGATGCTCAGGTGAATAATCTATTGAGTGAGCAATATCAGAATCAATATCAATATGCCATGCCTGAGATCAATTATAGAGTAGCAATTAATTATAAATTTTAAATAATTCATTAATCATGAAGATGAAGAAGTACTTAGTTTTGTTTCTAGCATTGCCTTTTTTATTGGCATCTTGCGAGAAAGAAGAGAATGAAACACCAGAAGCAAAAATTACCGGACATTATGTTTTAAATTATGGTAGCTATTCAAGTTCGGTTGGCTCTCTTTCATACATTGACCTTGAGAATTCAACAGTTCAAAATGAGATTTATAAAGCAGTAAATGGCGTTGATATGTCGGGTAAACCGCAATATGCATATGAGTACCAAGGTGATATTTACTTTATGGGAAATGCTGTTGATGAAATATATTTTGTTGAGGCATCTTCGTTGGAACAAACCAGTAATGGGGTGTCAACCGATATAATAAAACCACGCTTTTGTGTTGGAGAAGGCAACTATCTGTATATCTCATGCTGGGGTGGTGATGTTTGGGGCGATACTTCATTGGGATATATTGCAAAGTATAATGTTACAACCAATGAAGTTGAGAAAACAATTGATATGCCAGGTGGTCCTGAAGGATTAGTGATTGCAAATGGAACTTTGTTCTGTGCCTTAAACTATGATACTAAAATTGGTATGATTGATTTAGAAACAGAAGAAGTGAGCTTTATTGAAGGAGTTCCAGGTGTTTCTTCTTATTTCTTAAAAGATGACGAAGGTAATCTTTTTGTTAGCATACCTGATACTTATAGTATAAGTGCGACAACAGCTGGTTTAGGATACATTAATACAACAACCAAAACTTTGGAAGCAACTTATGAATTATCTAGTATTACTTCTAATTATTCTTCTATAATGTCATTTAATAAGGACAAAAGCAAAATTTATGTTGTTGGAGGTAGTTATGATTCTTTCTATAATTATAGTGGTGGAATTTATGTTTTTGATACTGAATTAAAATCTTTTGAATCAGAACCTTTGTTGACTGGAGTTAGTGGTATTAATGGTGTGTACTTTAATAAACAAACAGAGTTGGTCTATGTGATGGTTTCTCAAAGTACAACAGCAAATGGACTACTATCATTTTACAATACTAATGGCGAATTACAGGAAGAATTTAGCACAGGAATTGCACCATCATGGATTCTTGATGTTGAATAATATATGATTACTACTTGTATAGTAGTTGATAAATCTTATATAAAGGCTTGCGTTTGCAGGCCTTTGTTATTTTATATTGTTTAGCAGATTCAGAAATTCAATGGATACACCAGATAATTTAAAAAGGAAGATTATATTTGAGGTCGTTTGGCAAATAGTATGCATAAGAAAAATATAATTGATGAATAAAATGAATAAAATATTTCTGACCTTAACCCTGGGTGCTTTAGTAATCTCATCGTGTACCGAAATAGATACCTCTACAATTGAAGATTATCAAGGTGCTTTTATTTTAAATAAAGGAAACAGCGAAACAAGTACAATTAGCCGTTTCAACTTTGAAAATATGGAGGTTACCAATAACTTGTTTCAGGAAAAAAACAATGGACAGACACTTGGAGCAGGAGCAACCGCTTTTACTGTTAAAAGAAGCAGTGAATATATAAATGGACGGGGATACATCTCATTCGCTCAATCAGGAACCGTTGACATGATTAATATGGAGACTTTTCAGGTTGAAGCTAGCATCGATGGTTTATCAAATCCAAATGATATAATACTTGCAAATGAAACAACAGCATATGTAAGCTGTGGAAATGGTGTTGCAGATTCAGACAAAGATAATATTATAGCTAAGATTGATCTAGATACACATGAAGTAATTGCAACTTTACCAGTTGGCGAAGGTCCGGGTAAATTAATCAGTTCAGGTAAATTCTTATATATAGCCAACAGTGGTGGTGAAAATAAGGATGGCAATACTGTTACGGTTTATGATATGAGCAAAGATTCATTAATTGATGTGATTGATGTAGGAGTTCAGCCAGTTGATATGGTGGTTGATATTGATCGTAATATTTGGGTGTATTGTGATGGTGATGCCTCGGGTAATAACCAGAGTCTGTATAAAATCGAAAGAAAGTTTGTTACTGATGAAATAGTAACTGATAGTTTGGTGCACGAACCAAAATTAATGGTTGATTTAGGTTACAGTGAAGGAAATGGAACAAATGCTTTAGCAATATCGAAGGATAAACGTTTTATCTATTATGTACATGGAAGAACATATTACAGAAGTGTTTACAAGGATGATAATACGGAAGATCAGTTAGCAATTACTGGCACTTATAGCGATGTTGCATTAAACAGAATCGACTTTGATCATACAAAAAGTTATTTGTATGGATTACTGGAGAATGGAACAGGCAACGGAAAGTTATTGGTGTTTACACTTGATGATGATAAATATGTATTAGATTCGGAATATGAAGTAGGTATTAATCCTATTTTTACTACTTATATTTACTAAAGAAATTTTTTGTAATTTATTAAAACCCGCATATTGCGGGTTTTTTTATACCCTATGATGAAATGAATTTGCATATATTGTTTTTAGCTTTTGAGATTAAAATTTTATTAATTATACTTGTTTCACCTAAGATGAAAATATGAATAATTTAATCCATGATACTTTTTGGCGTCGTTTAATAATACATTAGGCGGACCAACTTACAATATGATTATAAAGCCGTAGGTTACCGCCTGCGGTTTTTTTATTTTAAACAAATAAGAATATGAACGATTTAAACAAAGCTCAGTTAAGCGAATCAGTGATGCCTGATAAGGATGGCTTTTTCGGTGAGTATGGAGGGCGTTTTGTACCACCAATGCTGGAGCCAATTATGCAGGAAATTGCTGATGCGTATGAAAAAATTAAGGATGATCCGGTTTTTAAAGAAGAGTTATACTACCTTCAAAAACATTACACCGGACGACCATCCCCAGTGTTCCATGCACAAAATCTTTCCAAAAAAATGGGTGGCGCCCAAATTTACCTCAAGCGCGAAGACCTTAACCATACCGGAGCTCATAAAATTAATCACTGTCTGGGTGAAGCCCTTCTGGCTAAAAGAATGGGCAAAAAGAAAATTATTGCCGAAACAGGTGCCGGACAGCATGGTGTTGCTTTAGCTACCGCTGCTGCATTGGTTGGATTAGAATGCGATATTCATATGGGAGAGGTGGATATCTATAAAGAACATCCTAATGTAGTTCGCATGAAAATATTGGGAGCCAAGGTAATTCCGGCTACTCATGGATTAAAGACATTAAAAGAGGCGGTAGATTCTGCTTTTGATGCGTATGTTCAGGACCCTGTAAATCAATTGTATGCAATCGGATCAGTGGTAGGTCCTCATCCTTTCCCGATGATGGTCCGTGATTTTCAGTCTATCATAGGTCGTGAAGCAAAAGAGCAGTTTCAGGAATTAACAGGTAAACTGCCTGATAACCTGGTAGCCTGTGTAGGCGGTGGTTCCAATGCAATGGGTTTATTCACAGCCTTTTTACAGGACGATATAAGTATTTACGGAGTAGAACCTGCAGGTACCAGCTTTAAAACCGGAGATCATGCTGCTACTCTTTCATTGGGTAAACCTGGAATGATACATGGTTTTAAATGTTATCTGTTACAGGATGAGAAAGGAGAACCAGCAGCAGTTAACACCGTTGCAAGTGGTCTGGATTATCCAGGTGTTGGACCTCAGCATTCCTATTTAAAGGATATTGAAAGGGTTAAATACGAAACTATTACAGATAAAGAAGCGATTGATGCTTTTATTGATTTAGCCAGAGAAGAAGGTATTATCCCTGCTTTGGAAAGTTCTCACGCTGTTGCTTATGCTATGAAGCTGGCTAAAACATTACCAGCTGATCAAACCATTTTAGTTAACTTATCTGGTAGAGGAGATAAGGATATTGATTATGTGGTTGAGAAATATGGCAAGGATTACGGATTGTAGACTTGAATATTAGATATTTAAAGCACCGGGTATACTATTCAATTGTGCCCGGTGTTTTGTTATTTGTGAATTATAAATCAGAATCTTCAATATCCACATCCAGAGAAACAGCAACAGCTGCCAAACCAACTAATGCAACTACACCAATGGCAGTACCGGCACCGGTAGATTTGGATAAATAAAACTTATTGCTCTCTTTAGGAAGTGAACAGTCTAGGCATTTATAAAAGCTTTGAATCCAGAACTGATGATCCACAAATTTCCATGTATCTGCCGTCTGATCCTTGTATGATAAATAACATCGCAGTTCTAAAGGGCTTGATTCTTTATCGAATTTGTATTCAGTAATTTTTTCTCCACTTGCAGAAATATATGTGTTTTGACCAATTGAATGTTCAGAAGATATAAATTGATTCCATGTATTCATACTTTGGATAGTGATGTTTGATTGAGGGGGTATAAATCCTGATCTGTCGCTGTGCCAGATTGTTCCATCGCCGGAGCCTTGTGTGTATGTATTGTATAAATACTCGCTGCTGACCTCTGAATAATCAATACTCACTTTTGACTGAGACGGATTTAATGGATATGATTGTCCGTTAATTATTACAGAAGACTCATTCCAGTTAATGTATAAAGGCGCATTTAATTTATTAAAGATATCGACATCTAATGGTGCATTAGCACCATTAAAAGTGTATTGTAGCAATATGGTGTCATTTTCATATACAAAACCATTGTTCGAAGGCTTATTTAACGAACTGTCTAATGTAATAATCTGGTAACTTGTACATGATGATAATATGGTTATAAGGAAGCACACGATAAGGCAAACGGTCAGGTTTTTCATCACAATAATTTGATTTGTTTATAATTATCGTGAATGAACATAACAAACTCTATACCAAAATATCTTTTACATGTACATTTTAGTACCGAAATGTTTCGGATGAAAAATAAAAACCCAGATTAGATTAACACCAATCCGGGTTATATAATTAAGAATACTTAGTTTGTTTGGATAGCTTACTTTATTTCTCAAACAAAGTTGGTTTAAAAGTCAACATTACCCAGGCCCAGTTATTGGATTCATTGTTCTCTGGGATGCCCTTTATAGCATATAAAGCATCAGAGGCAAATAGATGCGAATAACCAAAATCAAGCTGCACCTGACCTTTATGAGTGTATCCAAACCATAAATCCAATTCAGTACCTAATCCTTTGTTTTGATCAACAATTATACCATCGGCGCCAAAGAAATGCATAGCCCCGTTAAACTTTACCTTACCGGGTTTTACATTTCCTTTTATGTAAAGATCATTCAAACCAACATTGTTAATATGATTACCTACATAAAAATAGTCCATAAATCCGTTGAATTTATGATTGGTTCCATATAAAGGATTGAACGAGTAATTGTATTCTGTTTCAGTTTGATCAGTACCTGATAAATGTTCATATCCTCCACCAATATTTGCTTTATCACTTAAGGCAACAATACCGTCGATTGATACATTCAAAGCCGAAATACTTCTGTTTGTAACATCTTTTCCTAACTGGTAATATAGGTTACCATTTAAATCTATCCCGGCTAATTTGGTTTGTATGTGTGTACCCAATGTTTGGCTGTATCTTATTCCTTGCTCTGTTTGAATATCATTTTTCCAGTATGGAACGCCATTATTTAACAATAATATGCTTGCAGTGTAAGATTCTCCTTTACGATTCAACCATAGGAATTGCATAGCTTTATATGCATCGGGACCATTATAGATATTGTTATTTAGGCTTGAATTGTTGTATGCCAAACCGAGGTGCAGATTAAAATCCCCCGTATATTTAAACAATACAATATCATGAGAACGAGCTTGCTGAGCCCAGCCCACACTTCCTAAAATTCGTTGATCATCATATGCTAATTCCTGACGACCGGCTTTGATTGAGAAAGATTGATCAATAAACCATTCGGCCCAGGCTTGATGAAGGTAGGTAACATTATTACCATTGGTTGTTAATTGAGGTTCGCTACCCCAAAGGCGCACATCCTGCAAAACCATTCCAATCGCAAAATTTTCATTTTGAAAGGATAGATTAAGTCTGCTTCTTTGCGACGTAAGTAATGATGCCTTCTGATCTTCATAGGCAGGTGTTTTTACACCATGATTAAATTCGGTACGTGGGCGTATTTCTGCTGATATTTTACCCTGGGCATAGCTTCCAATGCTAAAAAAAGTGATGCAGATTATCGATATAATATATTTAGTATTCATAGTATATTGGTTCAGTTAACGCCGGAGAGTAGAGAATGCTCTCCGGCATAAAATATTACTGTATTGATGTTGTATAAGTAGCTTCTCGTTTAGCACCTTCTTCTTTCCATTTTGGAACTACTGTCTTAAGGAACTCGTTCTTTTCTTGCTGAAGTAAATCAACTGGTAAACCGATGTATTCCTGTGCTTTTGATTTTGTTGTGATGTCAGGATAAGGAACCTCTTCGTTGTGTCCCAAAGAGGCAAGTAAACGGCTAAGTTTTAAACGACCTTCCTGAGCAATGGCAATGCCTGTAGAAATCACTCTACCAATTTCAACTGGTGAATGGAATGATCCTCCGTGACTGGCAGCAGCATAATCCCAACGCCATTGCGAATGACGAATATCCATTAATATATCTTTCATTTGCTCTTCGGTGGCACCTAATTCCCAGGCTAATTTGGCTTCAACATGTGCCCGAACGACTAATTCTTCCAGTTTGTCACGATTTTCGATAATACGATCCTGACGTTCGTAAACATCGGCAACCAGACTGGCTGTTTCTTCACGGTGACAAACCTGGCAAGAGTTAGCAACATTATTTAATGGACTCTGAATATGGTGATCAGTAAACTTTTGGCCACCTTCGCTTTTATAAGGCATATGACAATCGGCACATGAGACACCGCGTTTGGCATGCACACCTGTAAGATATACTTCATATCCGGGATGCTGTGCTTTAAGCATAGGTGCCTTACTTAATTTATGTGTCCAGTCAGAAAACTCAATAGCATCGTAATATTCTTCCATCGCTTCAACCGACATACCATTATCCCAAGGAAATGTCAGGTATGGAGATCCTGGATGGGATTTTTTATTAAAATAATATTCTACATGGCACTGTGCACACACAAGCGAACGCATCTCCTGATGAGTGGCGGTATTAATGTCTTTACCCATTCGTTCGAAGGCCTCAACCAATGCAGGACGTGTGATTTTAAGATTCATGGTTTTTGAATCATGGCAATCGGCACAACCAATCGCATTCATTACTTCTGAGCCTTTTTCTTCCCAGGTGCCTTTATAAAAATCTGCAGGACCCATTTCTTTCATCAGGCGAGGCACATCCGGGCTTTTGCATGTCCAGCATGTATTAGGCATCGGACTTTTTTCTTCACCCATCGGAGCTCCGGTTCGTAAAGTATTATGAATATCTTCAACGGCATATAAGTGGCCACGTCCCTGATTATAATCTTTTGAAAATCCATAGCCAGCCCAAAGAACAACTAAACGAGGATCAACTTCCAGCATATCAATCATGGCTCCACCATTGTATTTGCTGGCGAAAAGAGTGTCTTTTGTTTGAAGGTAGGATTGATATTCTTTAGGGAAATTTTGTCCCCAAACGTCGTTTCGGGGTTCTGTTTGTGAATAGGTAACCTGAGGTGTATATGCAAAAACAGCCTCTGCGCGTCGTTCAATAACAGAAGAAGCCAGAAGTCCTAGGAGAAATACAACAATTATAGTGATGAAAAACAAAGCCCAACCCAGCCATGGTTTTTCTTTTATTTGATCTCGTATTGGTTTCATAATTTAAGATTTAAGTTAATTTTTACTGTTAAGGTTTTGGATCCATTCAGGTAGAGGACTTTCTGGAACGGGAACACGTGCATTGGGTACACTTGAGAGACTGTTAACTCTACCATGTGGAGTTTCTCTATGACATTCCCAGCATTTTCGATCATCAATGTTGAAGTGTACATCCGGTGCTTTGGCAAGTACTTTCTCATTGCTGATCAGGTGTTGATGGCATCTGATACAATTCTCCTGTACCACTTCTTTGCCTTCATCCTTAATAAAAATAACCTGGGGTTCGGCACGCATGGTGAATATGGATGCATGTCTCATTCCGTCTTTTGCCTTGAAATAGTATGTGTTAACTATATTGTCATGAGGAACATGACAATCGTTGCAACTGGCAACTTCACGATGAGCGCTATGATTCCAGGTTGCATACTGTGGTGCCATAATATGGCAGTTTACACATGTTTTTGGATCATCCGACAGATAGGAGTGAGCTCTGGCCACATAAAACAAGTAAAAGCCCATGCCAAAAAATATGCCTAATGCAAGTATGACAGGAACTTTCCATTGTTCTGGTGGTTTTAGAAAATCAAAAAACTTTTTTTTCATAAACCGTTGTTTTAGTAAATTTGGATTTAAAGGATTTATATAAAAATAAAAAACACTATCTGCATTTTCCATTGGAAAGTACAGATAGTGTGTAATTTATATTAAGTATGTATAACTCATATTTTTTCTAGGCAATCCAGTTTTTAATGTCATCCTCTACAGTAGAAATAGATCCGATACCAAAGGTTTCAACCAGGATTTTAGCAACATTAGGTGATAAAAAGGCTGGTAAGGTTGGACCGAGGTTGATATTTTTAACCCCAAGGTGCAATAGAGCCAGTAATACAATCACAGCTTTTTGTTCGTACCAGGCAATGTTATACACAATTGGCAGGTCGTTGATGTCTTCAAGTTCAAATACTTCTTTAAGTTTTAAAGCGGTAACAGCAAGGCTATAAGAGTCGTTACACTGTCCGGCATCCAAAACGCGTGGTATTCCACCAATATCACCCAAAGGTAACTTGTTGTATCTGTACTTCGCACAGCCAGCTGTTAGAATTATTGTATCCTTAGGCAATTCATTCGCAAAATCAGTATAGTATTGTCTGTCTTTCATTCTTCCATCACACCCTGCCATAACCACGAATTTCTTTACAGCACCTGTTTTTACGGCATCAACTACTTTATCTGCCAGTTGCAAAACCTGATTGTGAGCAAAACCACCAACAATGGTACCTGTTTCAATTTCAGTTGGGGCAGCACATTTTTTTGCATGTTCAATAATGATTGAAAAATCCTTTGGCTGTCCGTTTTGGCGATCGGCAATGTGTGTACATCCATCAAAACCTGAAGCTCCTGTTGTATAAACTCTTTCTTTGTATGAAGCTTTTGGAGGAACAATGCAGTTGGTAGTGAATAGGATTGGACCGTTAAATGTTTCAAACTCTTCCGTTTGTTTCCACCATGCACTACCGTAATTGCCAACAAAGTTTTCGTATTTCTTGAATTTAGGATAATAGTGAGCAGGTAACATCTCACTGTGGGTATAAACATCAACACCTGTTCCCTGAGTCTGTTCAAGAAGTTCTTGCAAGTCTTTTAAATCATGACCACTGATAAGAATGGCAGGATTTTTCGAAACACCAATGTTCACTGAGGTTACTTCAGGATGACCAAACGATTCAGTATTAGCTTTATCTAATAGGGCCATTACATCCACGCCATATTTTCCGCATTCCAACACTAAAGGCAATAATTCATCGGCTGCAATATTGGCTTTAGTTGTTGCAATCAGAGCTTTGCGGATGAAAGCATAAATCTCTGGATTTTCAAATCCAAGGTTCCAGGCATGCTCACCATAGGCCGCCATACCTTTCAAACCATATGTTAATAATTCTTTTAATGAACGAATGTCTTCATTTTCAATGGAAAGAATGCCGATCAGTAAACTTTTTGATTCCATTTCATTCTGATCTCTAGCACGAAAAACGGCTGAATCATGTAATTCAACAGGTGCATTGGCTTGTGCTCTTAGATCATCCTGAATTGTATAACCTTCTTTAATTTTTTCAATAATCTTATTGCTATCAAAATTAGCATTGGTGATAGTAATAAATAAGGCATCAATAATGTATTTATCCGCCTTGGCTGTATCAAGTTTACTATCAGCGCCAAGTTGACTCCAAATGGCAACCCCCTTTGTAGTATACAATAATAAATCCTGCAAATTGGCTACTTCCGGTGTTTTCCCACAAACCCCTTTTATTGAACAACCTACGCCTTTTGAAGCCTCCTGGCACTGATAACAAAACATACTCATGATTTTTTCTTTTACTTGATTATTATTTATTTAGCTTATTAGTTTCCCCGATGGCTATCGGGGGCAGAAGGCAGTTGATAAAATGCTTCAGAAAAGAGCATAGGAATCCCATTAAAGTACTTTTGCCTTTTGCCTGTTTAACTTTTAACTTGATTATTTTTCTATACCCATTCTTCAGAAAGGATTTCTCCTTCGATGGATACTACGACCTTTTTTAGAGGAATTTTGCGTGAAGCCAGATCAACAGCCTGTTTTGCCATCTGAAGTAATCCTCCACAGCATGGAACCTGCATAATGGTAACTGTCAGTGTGTTGATTTTTGCATCATCAATCAGTTTTACTAATTTATCGATGTAAACACTGTGACCATCATCCAGCTTTGGACAGGCAATACCAACACTACGGCCTTTCAGATATTTACTGTGAAAATTTCCCATGGCAAAAGCCACACAATCAGCAGCTAAAACCATATCTGATTCGATAAAGTAATTTGCCATCGGATTGATCAGATGCATTTGCACCGGCCATTGACGAAGCTCCGAAGGAGCGTCTGTATTGGTTGGCTGACTTGTAATAGCACTTGGTCTTTCAATGCTTCTGGCCTGAGATCCCGGACAACCACCACCAACATGACCTGTATGCATCACTGATATTTTTGGTTTATGTACCTGACGTGTCACATCTTCTACCTTGAAATCAAGTTTGTCTTCATTTTCTCTCAACCAACCAACAGCTTGTTTAAGAAATACGGTTTCGTTATGATCTTTTAAATGCTTCAGGTGTGCTACAACAGTGTTGATCCCTTTCTCGACCATAATCTCAATCACCTTAATTTCATCATATGGTTCAGCTTCACGCTTTTCAATAGTCATGGCGTCCTGTGGGCAATGGTTCAGGCAGGCACCTAATCCATCGCACATCAAGTCGCTTACTAATCGAGCTTTACCATCGATTATCTGAAGAGCCCCCTCGTGACATTCAGGAATGCAAACCCCACAACCATTGCATTTTTCCTCGTCGATTTTTACTACTTCCCGTATCATTGAATATATTTTTTAGTTTTTTTCTGTTATTGTATTAGCAAATGTAAGATGAGATGCATTCCAATGCTGTAACAAATGTTACAAAATCGAAATTAATTCATAATTTGGCACTTTATTACTTAAATCTATGGATCTATTATATAAATGTCCACTATTTAAAGGAGTTAATCCGGATGATTTGGATAAATATCTGGAAAGTATTCACTATCAAATTAAGAAGTATAATAAGGATCAGATAATAGCGCAGGCAGGAGAGGAATGTAATGCATTATTAATCATGTTGAAAGGTAGCGTAAAAGGAGAGATGATTGATCCTTCGGGTAAGGCAATAAAGATTGAAGACATTGAACCACCCAAACCCTTAGCGATTGCGTTTATTTTCGGTCAGAATAATTATTTTCCGGTAAATATTGTTGCTACCACAGATGTTGAGATATTTAAGCTTCCCAAAGAATCAATCATAAGGTTGATGCAGGTGAGTGCACCATTTCTTCAAAATTTTATGAATAACATTTCCAATCGCGCTCAATTCTTATCTAATAAAATTCGTTTTCTTACATTTCAGACTATCAGGGGTAAACTGGCTCATTATTTATTACAATTGGCTGGTTCTATAAACGGAGAAATCATTCTTCCTAAAAGTCAGGAAGAATTAGCTTCATTATTCGGTGTTACACGTCCTTCATTAGGCAGAGCAATTCGTGAGCTGCATAATGAGGGTATTATTTTTGCTCAGGGGAAAAGTATTAAAATACTGGATCGAAAACTGTTGTTGCAACAATTAAAAAAGGGTTAGACCTGAATGCGATAACTTTAAATGATTATTGTAAGACTATTTTATTGATGGTTTTTAAATCTTCTGTTTCAATTACTATTAGATATATACCTTTTGCAAATGATGATATATCAAGATCGACAGAATTATTAAAATCAAAGTTTCTGAAGTATAATTTTGTACCCGCCAGGTTAAACAATGATATTTCGGTCGGTATTGAAGACTGATTTACACTTGTTATTCTGATATTTCCTTTTGTAGGATTGGGAGTTATAGTAAAAGCTGTAGTTAAGTTTGTTTCTATATAAGTATTTGGGTTTTCTTCAATAAAAAGTTCATAAACTTCAGATTCATTTAAGGCCCGGTTATATATTCTGATATCATCAATCACACCTTTAAATGTTGGTGTGGAATTGTATTGTTCGCTACCTGCAATACATAGATTTTGAAGTGGATTATCCAATTCTACCAGATCCCATTCATATTCCTGATAGTTTTCTTTAGTGCCATCAATCCATATTTCAAGTTTAGCAGGTGAAGCGTGGGTAATTCCAACAATATGGTGCCATAGTCCATCATTTACTACTCTTTTAGAGTAATTAGAAAACATGTAATCGTTATGTCTCCAGTTTTCATCTCTACTGTCAAACCTCACTGTGTCGTTAAAATATAGAGTATAGCCGCAGATTGGAACATCAGTAAAATTATAGCCATACTTGGTAACCACAAATCTGTTTGCTTCAGGTTTATCTGTGGTTTTGATCCAAACGCTAATACTAACTTCGCTGGTAATGTTTCTAAACGAACTACCTGCAGCAAATATGGCTCCTTGAAAATCAATGGCACAGTCACTATTACCAAAACGGTCTTCAACAAGAAAATAGGAATCGGTCCCATGTGAACTGAGACTGCAATCTCTAATCCCCATTAAATCAGTAAAACTCCCATTGGTAAAAGGGAAATGTCCTACCAAACCTTCAGTTGTTTGTCCATTGATAGATGAGCATAATACCCATAAGCTAAAAAGTAAGTAGAAAGCCTTCATAACGTAATTATTTAAATTAATAATTAAGACGAAAGGTTTTCACATAGTAAACAGGATTTAAATCTGGGGTTAATCGCAGAATAAGGCAATATTAAAGTTAATAAAAAGGGAGTGTGAAAACAATGCTTTTAACAAAGTTTTGAATCTTCTTATGAATTCATTTTACTTGAATAAATATCATTTTATATTTGAATTCAATAGTTCATATTACTCCTGACATTTTAAAGAATATAGAGGTGGAAGTTAAACTGGTTTTAAGTTGCGAACATGCTGTAAATACTATACCGGAAAAGTTTAAAAACATGTTTCATCAAGTGGAAAATTTGCTTGAAACACATCGCGGGTATGATAGTGGAGCACTTGATTTGATGAATTGCATGAAAAACACTAAAGTGTCATATATTCAAGTTGCTACGGCTTCACGTATGGTTGTTGATGTTAACCGTTCGCTATATAGAAGAACTCTTTTTTCAGAATTTACCAAGCCTTTGGATAAGGCTGTAAAAGATGAAATATTGGAAGAGTATTATTATGGTTTTCGTCGTCCGTTTGAAGACAAAATCTATCAATATTGGCAACAAAATTGTATTGTCTTGCATCTGTCGGTTCACTCATTTACACCTGTATTAAATGGTGAAATCCGTCAAACTGATTTTGGAATTTTATATCATCCCGGTCGTAAACAGGAGAAACAATTTGCTAAAATCTGGAAGAAAGAATTACTGAAACTAATGCCTGAATTTAGGGTTAGATTTAATTATCCATACAGAGGTAAACCAGATGGTCATGTTCGTTATTTCAGAGACAGAGAGAACGAAAAATATATTGGTCTGGAGTTTGAAATGAATCAGAAGTTTGCAAAGAATAAAATTGTGCATAAGAATATTTCTTCAGCTTTTTATTCTGCCTTAGGCAACCTTTACAAATAATATTTAGGAAATTAATTAAAATTGGTTTGATAGTCAGATTAGAAATTAAAGCTTTACGTTATTTAGTGTTTAATATTTCAACAGTGTTTAATTTTTAAACAGCCATTCTAATTGCCTTAAATACAATTTGTTATCTATAGTTAGATCTGTTTTTGTATAAATTTTCAACATCCGAAGATAAATTTAGTCTATCTATAATTTTGTAAATTCCTTTTAGTCAGTGGAATGTATTGGTGTGGCATTGATCTTGATTCTGTGATTGCAGTTCACTTAATATATACCAAAACATAAAACCAGCTATCATGAAATACAAGATGTATATTGTAGGTTTAATGTTGTATTTCTTATGTAATGCAACCATAATTGCCAACATGTCCAATGATGATATTGAGCAAGAGAATCAGCCCCTGAATATTCAATATTCACCTGATTTACAGAATTTAATGCTTAATTGGATAAATGAATATCAGAAATTTAATCCGGATTTAAGTCTGAATGTTAGACAAGTATCAGAAACTCATTTTGCAAACAATACTTATCTTAGTTTTCTTTCTGGTAGATCTGAGCTAGCTAACATATCAGATCATCAATGGAAAATAGTTGTAGGCCATGACGCTGTAGTGCCAATCGTTAATTTAAATAATCCATTTTTAAAAGAAATCAAAGATCAAGGAATTACCTCTTCAAATTTAGCAGTACTTCTTTCAGGTGCAGCTAAGCCGGATTGGATCGTTTTATTAGATGGAATTCAAAGTAGCTTATTAAAATTATATGTATTAGAGGATGAATTTGTTAATAAAAGCCTTGCAGAATTTACAGGACTAGACCCAGAACTAATTATGGGTTTGAAAGCTTCCAATTTAGATCAACTGCTGCTAGCTATAGAAAAAAATCCATATGCAATTGGATTTTGCAGATTAAAAGACATCATAAAGGATAATGTAAACGAATGGGCTGACAATATTATGATCCTACCAATTGATAAGAACGCTAATAGACGAATTGATAATTTCGAGAATATATATGAAAGCCCCAATACGTTTCTAAGAGGCGTTTGGATTGGTAAGTATCCAACAAAATTAAGTGGCAATATTTATGCAATATCAACTATGCAACCAACAAATGAGGCTACAATTAAATTTTTGAATTGGATACTTTCTGATGGAAGTAAATATTTGAATAACTATGGATATAGTCAATTGGCCTCAGCTGAAAAGCAGGAATATATGGATATGATAAATCCTAATGAGCTTGCTGTGTCGCAAACTGAGTTTGTTAAGTCTACTTATAATTGGGTTTTCATCTTAATTGGCTTAACTGCCTTTTTTATTGCAGTAGTTTATCTATGGATTAAACTAAATTTGGGACGTTCAGCTTCTCCTGTCAATAAAATTCATATGGCTCCAGGTTTGAATGAAAACACAATTATGGCACCCAAGGGCTTATATTTTGATAAAACACATACCTGGACATATATGGAGAAGGAAGGTCTAGTCAAAATAGGTGTTGATGATTTTATTCAGCATGTAACAGGTAATATCACTAGGGTGATGATGAAAGAACCTGGAGAAATTGTGCAAAAAGGAGAAAAAATTCTCACTATAAGTCATTTAGGTAAGCAGATAACATTGTATTCACCAATTACGGGAATTATTAAAAAACAAAATAAGCATCTTTTAACTTCTGCAACCCTGGTAAATACTTTGCCATACACCGAAGGCTGGATTTATTTGATAGAGCCTTTAAACTGGCTACGAGAGATACATTTTATGTTTATGGCGGATACCTATAAAGATTGGTTGAAATCTGAATTGGTAAGACTAAAGCATTTTTTAGTCTATGCAGTCAAATCAAATACATCTGCTTATCAACATATTATTTTACAAGATGGGGGTGAGTTACATGATAATGTGCTGGCTGATTTGGAACCTGAGGTATGGGAAGAATTTCAGACCAAATTTATTGACACGAGTAAATAAATATAAAAGAACCTAAAAGTTCGATGGGACTGATTTAAGTATCTGTTTAATAACATATAACTGGTTTATGTAATTCTGTTTTTTATCAGTAATTTACAATAACTGAACTAAAATACTTGGATCAACCATTTATTTGAGGGCATGAAATGGCTCACTAATATAATATTTAAGAAAAGCTTGAATCATCGGCTGTTAAAAAGGCATATCAAATTCCATTCTTCCATTTATGGGAGAGTGGTTTTTGTGATTTTTATTTCAGTTGTATTTCTTTTTGTTTCTTTTAGTTTGATATTCAGGTCGTTAAATGAAGAGTATTTTAAATCCGTTCTTCATGACAAAGGTATGAATATTGGTTCCTTAGTAGAAGGTGCTTTATATCGTTCAATGCTCGAAAATGACAGAACATCACTCCAGAATACACTGGATGAAATTAACACAATGTCGGGGATTGATGATGTAAATATGTATGACAGTTTTTATAACCTTGTATATACTTCAATTTCAAATGATTCGTTGAAACATAGTGATCCTGATTGTATTAGTTGCCATGATGATTTTGCATCCATGTTTAAGGAGAAAGAAAAATCGTACAGAATAATTGATGTTGAAACAGCATGCAGTATGAATCATAACTCGGATGAAAGCAGGCATCTGATCATTAATTCTCCCATATTAAATTCTCCAACCTGCTCAACTAGTTCATGTCATGCTCATCCAGAAGAGCAGGAAGTGCTTGGTACTTTATTAATTAAATTACCAATGAAAGAATTGGATACGGCACTATCAACATCTACAACAGATTATATCATTTTGGCTTCTGCCATGTCAACTTTGCTATTTATTTTTCTAATAGTATTTACCTACAAAAAAATAGAAAATCCATTAAATGCAATTATAAAGGCCAGTGAAGCAGTTACTAAAGGAGATAAAAGTACTAGGTTAGAAATCAAAACAAATCAATTATCAGATATACGAACTGTATCAATAGCTTTCAATAACATGCTGGATAACCTTCAGGATGCTAATAATGAGTTACAGAATTGGTCGAAGCAATTGGAGTATAAAGTTCAGAAAAAAACGGAAGAATTAGGTCAGGTGCAAAATGAACTGATCAATGTGGAACGAATTGCATCATTGGGTAAGTTATCACTTTCTGTTGCTCATGAAATTAATAATCCTTTGTCTGGTATTCTTGTCTATTCCAAGTTGATTCAGAAACAAATGTTGAATAGTGTGATGGATAAGGAATATAAAGATAAAATATTGAAAAATCTTAAGTTAATTGAAAATGAAACCAAGCGCTGCGGAGAGATCGTGAAGGGATTGTTGGATTTTTCAAGAAAGGATCAGAATAATTTTGAGGACAAGCATCTTCATGAGGTTTTGCATGAAACTTATGAATTAATGGCTCATTCAATGAAAGTGGCCGGAATTAGTTTTATCTCCGATTTTGGAGCAAAAACAGATTTAATAAGATGCAGCCCGAATCAAATTAAACAAGCTTGTATTGCTATTCTGGTAAATGCTTCAGAAGCAATTACTGATAATGGAGAAATTATTCTCAGAACGAATAATCCAGATAGTGAAACCATTCGGATTGAAGTAATTGATAATGGAATTGGTATACCCGCAAGTGTTATCCATCATGTTTTTGAGCCTTTTTTCTCAACAAAAGATAAGACAAGTGGTATTGGATTAGGGTTAGCTATTGTACATGGTATTGTTCAGAATCATAATGGAAAAACAGATATAGTTTCAGAAACGGGTAAAGGCACATCAATGATGATTACTTTACCTTTAGTAAACAATTAACGACAATGTATTATGGATACTAAAATCACAATACTAATCGTTGACGATGAGGCATCGGTAAGAGATTCTTTATATCAGTGGTTTGTTGAGGACGGTTATCAGGTTGATTCAGCAGAAAGCGCAAAAGAGGCTCTTGTCAGGCTTGAGTCAAAAGATTTCGATATAGTGCTTGCTGATATAAAGATGCCGGGAATGGATGGGTTGGAAATGCTCCGACGAATTAAATCTTTGGAAAAAAATCCCATTGTAATAATAATGACTGCTTTTGCTACAGTTGATACTGCAGTTCAGGCCTTAAAGGATGGTGCTTACGATTATATAACCAAACCGTTTGATCCGGATGAGTTATCTCATTTAATACGTAATGCCAGTAAACAAATAACATTGGCAGCCGAAAATGATCTACTAAAAGAGAAGATAGTTTCTTTGGAAAACGTGGAGGATCTGATTGGAAACAGTGAAGCTATGCGTCATTTGATGCAGGAGATAAGCAGCATAGCCCAGTCAAATTCTTCTGTCATAATAACGGGAGAGAGCGGAACTGGAAAAGAATTGATTGCCAGAGCTATTCATGCTAATTCATCTCGTAAGTTTTTTCCACTGATTATTGTGCATTGTGGTGCATTAACCGAAAGTTTACTGGAAAGTGAATTGTTTGGACATGAAAAAGGTGCTTTTACGGGCGCAGTTTATAATCGAAAGGGACGATTTGAAATGGCTGACTGTGGTACTATTTTTCTGGATGAGATAGCTACAATTCCTCCAAAGATGCAGATTGAACTGTTACGGGTATTGGAAACAAAGACCTTTATGAGAGTTGGAGGAAACAAGGAAATTAGTTCAGATTTCAGAGTGATATGTGCAACCAACAGAGATTTAAAAAGCATGGTTGATAAAGGTCTTTTCCGCGAAGATCTTTATTATCGGTTGAATGTGATTACTATTAATGTGCCACCATTGCGCGAGAGAACTGAAGATATTCCTTTGTTGGTTGAATATTTTATTAAGAAATATTGTCATTCGATGAACAAACCAACTATTACTATTGACGCAAAGGCTTTAAAACGACTGGAGGAGTTTTCATTTCCGGGAAATATCAGAGAGTTGGAAAATATGATTGAAAGAGCAATTGTTGTAGGTGATGGAAAAAAAATACGGCTTAATGATCTACCTATAGGTAAAGAATCGGAAAATAGTCCATTTGAGAGTCTCAATGATGTTGAGAAAAAGCATATTCAATTTATTCTGAATAAATACAATTGGAACATTTCAACTTCAGCCAAAGTGTTGAAAGTAGACCGGGTGACACTTTATAATAAAATTAAGAAATATCATTTAAGTCCGAATAAAAACCAGTAGCCTGTTGCATTTTGAAAAAAGCGACAAAAATGATCTGCTGATTATTAAGATGTTGAGAAATGAATCCTTGTAAAATCACTTTAATATCTTTTGGGCAAATAGAGAAACCAAATCTTGAAATAATTGCCAGGGATGTTAAAAGAGAACTGCAGGTGCAAGTGGAATATAAGGAAGGGTTTATCGACATGAGTCAGTTTTTTGATCCATCGCGCAGCCAATATGATGCCGATCAGCTTATTCATTTAATCGATACTGAATATGCATCAGATACCACCAAAACTATTGGATTATTTACAGTTGACTTATTTATCGAAATCTTAACTTTCATTTATGGACAGGCATTTTTAAATGGCCGTTCAGGAATTGCTTCTTCATTTCGGTTAAATAATGAGCGTTATGGAATGAATAGAAATGATAGATTAACGTTAAAGAGATTCAGTAAGGAAATAATTCATGAGTTGGGGCATACCTTCGGTTTAATTCATTGCCATACGCCCGGATGTGTAATGATGTCGAGTACTTATGTAGAGGATATAGATTTAAAAAGTCATCAGTTTTGTTCTAATTGCAAAAATGAGTTAGAAATGATCTTCATTAACAATGTTAAATTCTAAACAGGAAAAAGATATTTTATGGGTCTTTTAATGTCCCATTTCTTATTAAAAGTTCTTATGTATTAAAAAAGTTTTTAGGATTGCTTTCTGCAATTAACTTATAGTTATTTTCACCCAAATAGCCTCTCAAATCAATGCTAAAATTCTTTTCAGTAGTTTCGGTTTGTACCATGTAGTAATCCGAACCAAATAAAATCTTATCATTAATATTCTCATCACCCAATAATATCTTTAAAACAGGAAAGAACCTTTTGTCATTCAGTGTAAATGAAATGTCGGAATACAGGTTTTTATACTTAGGTAACATATCCTTAATAATTGTGAACCAGTTATCAGGATTACCTGGTTTGTCAAGAAATTCTTCCCAATAATATGCAGAACCAAAATGCCCCAGACTTATTTTTAAATCAGGAAAATCATTCATAACCTGTTCCCAGTTTTTTGGATGAGTAAACATTGCACAAAGTTCTTTACGCTTTTTCCCTTTGGTCTCAATAGGGGTTTGTGATTTTGATAAAAGTTTTATTAAATTCTTTTTCGTCCCTTTAAAATGCACCGGATTAAATGGACTACAGTGAGTGATGACAGGTAAGTTATTGTTTTGACAATATTCATAAACAGGATACATTCTTTCATCATATGGAAAATAACCCAGAGGTGGATAAATTTTAACTCCTGTAAAGTTCCACTCTTCAATACTTTGTTTTAGCAAATCCATAATGTATGGTCTGCGTGGATCAACATGAATAAAGGGTAAGACTTGTGGGTGAGTTATTTTTAATTCTGCTAACTCTTTTAACTGATTTTTATAATCTCGTGGCACCTTACCGGCGCCCATATAAGCCATGTCCATCGCAAGTATTGCAAACTTGGTATCTTCAGGATAAAACTTTGAACAGCGCTCAAAAATGTCTTTTTGAGATGACATGCGACCAATTTCAACAAAACGAATATATCGATCGAAGGTATCCTGATCTGAAAATGGATTAATATTGTTTAAAAGCTTTGAAACAACTCTGAAACCAGCTTTGGTAGCAAGAATACGGACTAAACCAATGGGTAAAAAGGCACGTGGAATATCGCTTTCTTTAAAAGTATGAATGTGTGAGTTGTAAATCATTACGAACTTATAAGGTTAAATTAAAAATATAAAGAGTTTTTGTAAATAATTTTAATGAAGATATAAAGTTAAACTTTTAGCTAAAAGTTTAAACAATATATATTATTACTATAATAATTGATTGTAAATTCTTAGTGATATTTGTATTTGAGCCAAATAAATTAACTGTTACATATATGTAATAGAATCTTTTTATTTCTTACTATTTGGTTGGTGCTATTTTTTTAAGAGTTTGAAATTCAGAGGTGTTTTTTAGTTTGCATCATAATTGTAATCTTTTAATTTTTATTAATTAAAACTGATTGTTATGAGTACTGAAGAAATTAAAGATTTAGAGAAAGAAGTAAATAAACTAAAATTTAAGGCCGGGTTAAAAGCAAGTGAGTTACACGATTTAGTTGAGGATCGTTTATATGCCGATTTTGAGGACTTGATTCCTTTTGCTGAAGCAACTTATGCTGCTTGTAAAGCATGGAATGATAAAATGAAAGAATTACAGAAAATAAAAGGTATGTAATTGTAATTTAATATTGAGGATTGAATGATCATTTATGATGTTGATTTATTGGTTCTTCATTAAATTCTTATAATAGAATTTTAGACTCAATTATTCTAAATTTCTTTAAATGTTGTAAATCAGACTAGTAGAGGTTGGATGGTGTGAAACTTTTAAATAAATACGTAGTATAAAGAGATTATACAGTTTAATTAAAAGGGGTAATTAATCTTTTTACAATTTTAAAATGGGGAAATTAAAATTGAATTGGGGGTACAGTGCTAAAACTGCATTGTTATTAGGTATTTGTATGGTTTTTACTAGTGCTCATGCACAGGATATAAAGCCACAGGAAGCTTTAACGCAATTAAAGCAAGGTAATGAAAGGTATGTGAATGGAGTGAGTTCACATCCGCATTTAAATCAGCATCAAAGAAATCTAACCTGGGAGAATGGACAGCATCCGTTTGCAACAATTATTGCATGTTCTGATTCACGTGTACCAGTAGAATTAGTTTTTGATGTTGGTATTGGAGATATATTTTCAATCAGGGTTGCCGGAAATGTTTGTGACGTTGATGAAGTAGGTTCAATTGAGTATGGAGTAGCACATTTACATACACCGGTTTTGGTTATTTTGGGACACTCAAGTTGTGGAGCTGTTACAGCAGTTACAAGAGGTGATAAAGTACATGGAAGCATACCTGCATTGGTTGATAATATTGCTCCGGCAGTAAAACATGCAAAACACAAGCATGGATCTGAATTTTCAGAGGAATTGCTAAATGCTGCCATTGAAAATAATGTATGGCAATCCATTGAGGATCTATTAACTCATAGTCCCGATGCCCGTGAATTAGTTGAAAAGGGAGAACTAATTGTTGAAGGAGCCATATATGATTTACATACTGGTGAAGTGATATGGCTTGGACATCACCCACAGCAAGCTTCTCTGTTGAAATCACATGGAACCTATGCTTCAAAGCATTAGAAATAAAATATAAAAGTAATTTTGGAGGAAGTATGTTGAATAAGCATGCTTCCTTTTTTTATTAATCAATTGTAGTCAGTAGTTCTTGTCATTAAATCAGATACCCTTCTTAAGTTATTAACATTTTCATTTGTTTGGCTACCTTTGCCGCTTCAAGAAATAATGCATGAATTATAGTTGGGGAAATAATAAACGATACAACGATTATAGCTCTTATATAAAGAAAACCTTTGGTGAGCGAGTTCAAAAGCTTTCTGTTAATGCCGGATTTACCTGTCCGAATAGAGATGGAACAAAAGGAGTTGGGGGCTGTGCATTTTGTAACAACAGCACTTTTAATCCGTCATATTGTGGTCCTGAAAAAACTATATCACAACAGCTTGAGCAGGGTATTTCATTTTTTCAACCCAAATATAAAACAATGCAGTATCTTGCTTATTTTCAAGCATACAGTAATACCTATGGAGATACGCAAGAGTTACTGAAATTGTATAAAGAAGCATTGGATCATCCATTGGTAAAGGGGTTGGTACTTGGTACCCGACCAGATTGTATTTCCGATGATTTATTGGAACATCTGGCAACGTGGCAAAAAGACTATTATATTGCTATTGAATTAGGAGCTGAGTCAACCCTTGAAAAGACTCTTATTGATATCAACAGGGGACATACATATGATGAAACAGTTCAAACTACTCAGCGGATTGTATCATATGATATTCCGGTTGGTTTGCACTTAATAATGGGACTTCCCGGAGAAACAAGAGATGACATATTGCTTCATGCTTCTGAAGTATCAAAATTGCCAGTTAATTTTCTAAAGTTACATCAATTACAGATTGTTAAAGGAAGTTTGTTTGCTAAAAAATTCAGGAATAATCCAGAAAGTTTTCAATTATTTTCTGCTGAAGAATACATTGAAATAGTAGTTGATTTTATTGAGCGATTGAATCCGAATGTTATTTTGGAGCGTTTTATCAGTCAGGCGCCTCATGATTTATTAATAGCTCCCAGATGGGGATTGAAGAATTTTGAGTTTGTATCTAAAGTAGAGAAGCGCCTTAAAGAACGAGATACCTGGCAGGGAAAGCTATTTGAATTTGGAAATTAGTTCTTAAAAACATTATAGCGGTATTGCATATCCTGAAGTTTAATGCAATTAACCGCTATATGATATTTTTTAAGATTCTCAATTAATAGTTGAAAACTTTGCTTTTGCCCTTTTAGAAGCTTTATGTTTTTGCCACCAAATATAAAATCCTGTTAAGGGCATAAGACTAATGACTAATCCACCTATAAATGTTATTATCTTACCCAGCAATCCCCATGATCCCATATGTAAAGTCCAAAACAGATTTTTAATTTGCTCAGTTAAAACAGCTTCATCTCCAATATCTAATTTTTCTCCGGTATATCGGTTAAATACAATAAAATCAAGCTCTGTTGTTGATTTTAAATTTACATTTTTTGTTGCTTTTACCGGGATAATACCTGATTCTCTGCTTAAAAAATAGGTGAATATTTGAAGCTGGTCTTTATCTGTAAATTGATTTAGTGTTTTTTCTATAATTTTATTAATAGGGTAGTTATCTTTTATTTCAGGTTGAAAAGAAGGATAAGTTGCTTCCCATGGTGTTTTGGAGTTACCTCCCAATAAGTCAGTAGTTGTTGCTGCTAATGGTTTGAATGCTATAATTAATCCTGTTAATCCTAATATTAAAGCCAAAGCAAGAGTGTAAAAACCAAACACACTGTGAAAATTATGGTTCAAACGTTTAAATGAAACATTCCATTTTATTGTAAACGCTCCTTTTAAATGTTTTTTTGACCATGTCTTTGGCCACCATAAAATGAGACCTGTAATAAGTAGAATGATGAAAACAATTATTGAGATATCTACAATGTATTCTCCTGGCCCGTGCCACATAAACGAACTATGAAGATGTGCTGTAACATAAAAAAAATTGATGGTTCCGTCGTCTTTTAAAATTTTACCGCTATATGGATCCACATATATCATTCGAAGTCCTTTTTGAGGATCATAACTGTTAAATCTAATGCTTCGTTCTGGTGCCCTGTAGGCAACCATATAACTTGGGATTCTTCTGTTGGGATATTCTCTTTTTAGGTTATCCAGAATTGTTTCTATTGCCACTTTTTCATCACGTACTTCTTTAACATATCGATGCTTGCCAGCTGATAATTCAATAATTTCGTCTGCAAATACAATAATTGTTCCTGTAATACAGACAAAAAACACAATTGGGAATGTGATCAATCCCATCCACAAATGAATTTTAGCAAATAAATGTTTTACTTTCATATGTATATTTTATGGTTGTTTTTGTAAGGTTGATATCTCTTTGTGTTTATCTCCTAAATCCTTCATATTATGGCGATAATAATATTCAGCAAGGGCAGAATGAGCATATGAACTGTTGGGATAATATCGCACATGCATTTTTCTGATTTCTAATTCTGCCTGGTATTGTTTCACCTTTTTACAATATTTTGCTAAATCATCCAGGAGATTTGATTCTGGTAAGAAATTGTTTCCTAATCTATTAGATAATTGCACATACGTCTCTTCAATTAAACTTGTATCGAATGGAATCTTTTTAACAGGCAAGGTAATGCCGCTAAATATGGCTCTTAATCCATTAAAAGTGGCAGGAATAGTAATTGTCCCATGATCTTCATTTCCGAAATATTCACTTTTGAAATACAATGAATTTTTTGGATGTTCATCAATGAATTGTTGAAATTTTAAAATTGATTCAGTATGGTTAAACCTATCTTTTTCTATTGTATCCTTTGCAGCAACAGAAAGGTATAGACTTGTTGTATCAAATGAAATTTTACTCCATGAATCTTCCATATTTTCAATCAGGCTTTGATTATCCCACCAAAGACTGGGATCATGAGCTAAATAAGTGCTGAAGAAGTTCGATTGATTTAGGAACGAATAAATCGTAAAAAGTCCACCGAAAGAATGACCGGAGAGTATATTAAATCCATTGGTTCGATAGTGTAGATTGATGTAATTACCCAATTCTGATTCTAAGAAATATCTGAAAGATTCAGCACCTCCACTGTTACTATGAATAGGTATATTATTGTGTAATATAGTATCGTTGGAAGGGGTTAAATCTCGAGAACGATCGGTATTTATAATACCCACAACTATCATTTCAGGTAGGTAACGATACAGTCCTTTAGACAATGCATCAACGATTGTAACTGTTTGATTAAATAACCTTTCTCCATCTAATACATATAAAACCGGGTATTGGTTGTCCTTAAAATCAATTGATAAATAACTATCTGGTAAGTGGATCAATATCTCCCTTTCTTCATTAAGATGTGTTGAATAAATCTGTATTTTTTCACCTATAGAAATAGATTGTGAATTAACATTGCTAATATATATGATTATTAAAATGATTAAGGTATAGTATTTCATTCTTCTTTAGTTTTTATATTCTCTGCCTTACAGATTTTTATTTTTCAAATGTAGACAGCAGATAAAGTCTGCACAATCGCTTAATGTTGGGATTTAAAATCAAGGAGTAGTTTTTAATGATAATGTTTTTAATTTACAGATTGTTAGATTGTTGAGTCTATTTTTAGAGCAATTCAAAGATGAAGAGTTTAGATAATTAGCAAATAATTGAAAACTAAAATTCGCTAATAGTGGGGATTGTTAAGGCTTACAAGCAAACCTAATTTTGCATCATGTTTAATAATTAGCCTTTATCTCAATGAGGAAAGCAATCCTTTGTACACTGATTTTATGTTATTCAATTATTTCTTATTGTCAAGTAGCAAGCTTGTCAGGTACAGTAATAGATAATTACGGAAAGGCGGTTGCTTTTGCCATTATTCATGAAAAGAATACAAATAATGCAACTACTACTGACGAAAATGGAAATTACCTACTAAATATTGAATTTGGACAAAAGACAATTGTATTTTCTAATGTAGGTTTTGTAAAACATGAACTTAAAGTAAATATAGACCGCAATATTGTTAATCTACCGAATGTAATATTGGAGCCCAATCCGGAGACTTCATTAACGGAAGCAACCATAATAGCAAAATCAAATGTTCGTATGGTTGAAGAGACTGGATTTAATGTGGTTGCCATTGATGCTAAACCTTTTCATAATGCAGCTATTAACCTGACCGAAGTTTTGGATCAGACACCTGGTGTGAAAATAAACCAGGAAGGTGGATTAGGATCAAAAAGCAATGTTACTATTAATGGCCTAAGTGGTCGTCATGTTCGTTTCTTTATTGATGGAATGCCTATGGATGCTATGAGTTCTGCTTTTCAACTTAATAATTTGCCGGTAAATATGTCAGAACGAATTGAGGTATACAAAGGTGTTGTACCTATTAATTTCGGTTCCGATGCTTTAGGTGGTGCTGTTAATATTGTAACTAAGAAAAATCCTGGTACTTATCTTGATGCGTCCTACTCATATGGTTCTTTTAATACCCATATGACTTTCGTAAATGCCGGACATACCTCTGATAAAGGTTTTACCATACAATTAAGTGCTTACCAGAACTATTCAGATAATAATTATTTCGTGGATGGTGTTAAAGTGCTTGATTTTGAAACTAATTTATATACAAATCCCCAACGAGTTCAGCGTTTTCATGATACATACCATAACGAAACTGCCATTCTTAAATTAGGATTAGTAAACAAACGATTTGCTGATCAGTTTTTGTTTGGTTTTACTTATGGTCAGGAATATCAGGAAGTTCAGCATCCTGCCTACATCAATATTGTATATGGCGATAAACACTATACTTCAAGTACCATAATGCCATCTATATTGTATTCAAAGGATGATATTTTTATAGAAAATTTGAATATAAATCTTGCAGCCAATTATAATTTTGGAGAAGGACATAATGTAGATACAACTTATTGGCAATACAACTGGTTGGGAGAGCGAAGACTATCTAATTCAAAAGGAGAGGTGACACCGGCTTCTGATTACCGATATAATGATAATAACGGAACTATTAATGCCAATATTGATTATGAATTCCTTCAAGGACATCGTTTTACAATAAACAATGTTAGTAACTTCTTTTCGCGAGAAGGATACAATATTTTGGATATTGACGATAAAATGAATCAGTATCCGCGTGTAAATAACAGGAATATTTTAGGTATTGGTTTAAATAATGATTTTAGCGAGAAACTAAAGACATCAATTTTTACAAAACGATATTCATATTATTCATCGGCATATATTAATCAGGTTGTAGGGGGCGTTGAAGATTATATGATGGTTTCAAAGGATGATTCAAGATGGGGCTTTGGTTTTACAACAACTTACTTCATAGCTGATATACTTCAACTAAAAGCGAATTTTGAGAATACATTTCGAATGCCAACAAGTCAGGAGCTATTCGGACAGGTTTTTCTTGAGCCCCAACAAAATCTGTCGCTCTTACCTGAAACAAGTAATAATTTCAATTTTGGTATCCATTTTAATAAACAGATAAAGCAAAAAAATTTCATAAGCACAGATTTAAATTTCTTTTATCGACACACGGAGGATTTTATAAAACGTACAGTTGATATGAAAAAAGGAGGTGAGTCGTATGAAAATATTTCCTTGGTTAAAACTCCTGGTGTTGATGCTGAAATAAGGTGTTCTAATGGGGATCGGTTTACGTGTGGAGCAAATCTGTCGTACCAAAAACCAATGAATTATGATACGGAAAACTTCAATACTTATTACAAGGCTGTCGTTCCCAATCAACCAAATTTCTTTGGTAATGCTGATGCAGGATATTTCTTTAATGATTTATGGATGATGGATAGTCGGTTAAGTATTAGATACACTTTGCAATTTATCCATGAATTTGCAAATGATTGGGGTACATATGCTTCAGCAGAAAAAATACCTACCCAATGGAGTCATAATGTAGGCGTGGTTTATTCATGGAAACAAGGTAGATATAATTTATCCATCGATTGTAAAAACCTAACTGATGCTAAGCTATACGACAATTTCAGTTTACAGAAGCCGGGACGAAGTTTCTCGGCTAAATTCAGATACTACATCAATAGTAAGAGTTAAAGTAGTTTAATATTTAAATAATTATAAAAAGTAATCTTATGAAAGTAAAAAATCAACTTTTAGGTTTGATACTATTTGCTGTTTTAGGCATGATATCATTTACCTCATGTGAAAAAGAAGATGGTGATGGTCAAGGGGAAGATAATTCAACCTCTAAATATTTGGTAATCGCTTCTTCTGGTGAAAATGATTATCTGGTAACAGGAGATGCTATTGGTACTGACTATATCTTTGATGCCACTTCAGCGAGTGCCCTTCAATCTGTTGGAAATAGTTTTTGGACATTTATTGATGATAAAGTTGCCTATGGATTTTTATACAATCAAACCGCTGCCGGGACAACAGGTTCCTATGTATTGAATGAAAATGGTGAAGTAGAGCAACGTAACGAGATTGGTCTTGAAGTTTCAATTCATACCAAAGGTGTGGTTAATGGTAAACTAGTTGTTGCCTATTCCGACAGATTAAGAGATGTAACAGTTGCAAATAAGGCTTATTTTTATGAAATCGATCCAGAAACAGATATATCTGAAGCATATACTGTTGTGACCAACGATCTACTTGAAGTGGGTGAAGCTGGATATTTAACAGATATTGCAGAATATGAGGGATATATGATTGCTGGAGCTCGTAGTATAAGTTCTTCAAATTTCTCCTCAGATTATTTTAACATCACATATGTAGTAGTTTTTAATTCTGATTACACTGTTAAACAAGTAATAAAAGATGAGGGTAGAACGGGTTTTGTGGCAGGTCAAAAATATTCGCAAGGTCTAACAGGGTTAGAAGTTGTGGAAAGTGGTGATTTATATGTGTTTTCATCCGGACAGACAAATTATGTTGTGGCTGATGAAACAATTATTCCATCGGGAATACTAAAAATTAATGCTGGTGAATTTGAATTTGATAAGGATTACTTTTTCAATATAACAGAAGCATCCGGAGGCTATAATCTCTTCAGAAGTTATTACATGGGAGGTTCAACTTTTATTTTATCTATGTATCCTGGCATTGGGAGCAATGCAACATTTGGTGTAAATGCTGATCGTTTTGCAGTAGTCGATGTTGCTGCAAAAACATTTAATTGGGTGAGTGGATTTGCAGTTGCATCAGGTATAGAAGATGATCCATTTTTGGTAGGCGAACCATTTGTTGATTCATCTAAAAATCAGTTGATTGTTCCGGTTGTTACATCAGACAATGATAATTATTTGTATACAATTAACCCTACAAATTACAGTGCATCAAAGCAATCTGAAGTAATTGCTGAGGGTGTAAGTGCGTTAGGTATTCTTACATATCAAGAATAAACATTTGTACTATAAAATTAAAAACACCTTGTTTTCAGTTGCGATTACAAGGTGTTTTTCTATAATTATTTTCCTTACAGATTGATTACTTTGTCTGCGTTAGTTTGCAAAGTGATAATATCCATCATGGTTCCTTTGATTCCTGCCTGTATTTCATCACTAATACCATAGAAATTAAGACAGGTTCCACAAGCGATGATTTTAACGCCTCTTTCTTCCAGTTTCTTCATTTGTTCTATCACAGGACTGTCTTTCGTGATCAACTTAACACCGCTATTGTATAATGCAATAAACGAAGGTAAACGACTGTCTTCATCCAGAATTCGCAAATAATTACCGATTAATTTTAAACCTAATTCTTCATCTCCTTCGCCCATTCCGTAGCGGGTAATTTGAAGTAATTCGCAAAGTGGTTTCATATTTCAAGTTAAAAGGTTAAAGGCAATAGTTAAAGTAAAATGTCAGCATAGTTTTGTCATTTTACTTATAAACATTTTGAAATGGGTTTATTTAAAAACTCTTTTTAAAATATCATTAACACGCGCAGCAGGGTCTTGTCTTATGTTCTTTTCTTCCTCTGCAATTTTAATAAATAAGCCATTAAGTGCTTTTTCAGTCAGATAATGGTCCAAATCTACATTTACAGCTTTTAATCCAGCCATTTGTCCCAGTGGATTATCCGCAATTTTATTCCACTTACTGGTAAGTGTTTCCCATGATTCATTCGTTGAAATACCTGCAGCAATTTCTTTATCCAAAGAAGATTGAATCTTAGGATTATACAACTTAAAAAGTTCCTGATATGTATTGGCTTTTAGGTATTGTGTTGCAGCATCTGTATCACCTTTTAAAATCGTGAAAGCATCCTGAATGGTCATTTTTTTTACAGCTCCCCAAAAAACTGTTCCTGCTTCTTTGGCTGCATCTTCTGCTGATCTGTTAATGCTTTTAATTACATCTTCAATCATTTTATCTCCACCCGGTATTTTAGAGATGTTTTTTACTATGATATTAGCTTCTTCAGGGAGCATGATTTTAACCAGTTCATCGCCATAATATCCATTGGTAACCCCTAATCTTGCTGAGGCAGAATCAGTGCCTACGCGCAAAGCTTCCTTCAATCCATTGGCAACTTCTTCTTCAGTTAGAGGAATGTCAAGAGGAAGATTTTGTACAATCTGAGTAAGCTCTGCACATGCTGTGAATGCGATACTAAGGAGAAGGATATAAATCTTTTTCATTTGATAATTTATTAATATACAATATGTCTGTTATCTTTTTTTTCTGAACTTTTGAGGTTTTCCCTTCTTAAACTTAGCATTTTTAGGAGGAAGATTTTTATGATCCCGTTCTTTTTCAGGGAAAAGTTTTTTAATCATATCAAAACGATTGAGTTTTTTCAATCGATCTTTTATCTGTTGCTGGTATTCTTTTTTATACCAGAATAAAAACATACGTTGTCCCAGCTTGTCTTTTTGAGAAACAGGAGTGTAGATTTTTTCTAAGGTGTAAGGATGGTATCCTGAATAATAAATAACTGTTGCTACAGTCATTGGAGTAGGAGTAAAGTCCTGTACCTGCTCTAATTTAAAATCCAGATCATGTGTTTCACAAGCCAGATTTGCCATATCAATATCTTCACTGCCCGGGTGACTGGAAATAAAGTATGGTATAATTTGCTGATTTAGCTTTTTTGCTTTGTTGATGCTGTCAAAATCGGCCTTGAACTTGTAAAACAACTTAAAGCTTGGTTTGCGCATTACATTCAATACCTGGTCTGAAGTATGTTCAGGTGCCACTTTTAATCTGCCGGAAACATGATTTGTAATCAGTTCTTCCATGTATTTTTTATGGCTTTCCTTTTCTTCCGAACTTGCCATATTGTTGTAAAGCATGTCGTATCTAACACCACTACCGACAAATGCTTTTTTTATGCCATTCATTTTACTTACCGATTGGTAAATGTCCGTCATGGCAGTATGATCGGTATTTAGATTGGTACAGATATTTGGATGAATACATGATGGTCGTGTACATCGTTGGCAAATCTTAAGGTTTTTACCTTCCATCTTGTACATGTTGGCACTTGGGCCTCCTAAATCAGAAAGGTATCCTTTAAAATCGGGCATCTCAGTGATTTGCTCCACCTCATTCATAATACTCTCCTTCGATCGGGATGCAATAAATTTACCCTGATGTGCAGAAATGGTACAGAAGCTACATCCGCCAAAACATCCTCGATGCATATTTACCGAGAATTTAATCATCTCAAATGCAGGAATCGGACCTTTTGCAATATATCGCGGATGCGGTAATCGGGTATAAGGCAGATCAAACGATGCATCCAATTCACCGGTTGACATTGGTGGATAAGGTGGATTGATCACAATCTGTTGATTACCTACTTTTTGCACCAGTCTGGCTGCATTCCATCTGTTTGATTCTTCCTCAACGTAACGGAAATTTCGGGCATATTTTAATTTATCTTCCAGGCATTCTTCATGTGATGCCAACTCAATATCTTTCCAGTGTTTATTTTTAGGTAACTCCTGATCTGTATCATTCAAAAATGCAGTTTGAGGAATTGTTTTTAGAGAATCTAATGGCACACCACGTTCTATTAATCGGATTATTTCAAGAAGTGGTTGCTCACCCATACCATAAACCATTAAATCAGCTTTGGCATCAGCTAAAATCCCGGGTTTAAGCTTATCTGACCAGTAATCGTAATGTGTTACTCTTCTCAGCGAAGCCTCAATTCCTCCAAGCAAAACAGGTACATCCGGATAAAGCTCTTTTAGGATATTACAATAGACAACAGAAGCATAGTCTGGTCGCTGACCAGCTCTTCCGTCAGGTGTATAGGCATCATTGGAGCGCAATCGTCGATTAGCAGTGTAATGATTCACCATAGAATCCATCGCACCTGCAGTAACACCAAAAAAGTAATTTGGTCGACCCAGTTTTTTGAAGTCTCGTAAATCATCCCGCCAGTTAGGTTGGGGCACAATTGCCACTTTTAAACCGTGAGATTCGAGCATTCGTCCAATTACAGCTGCACCAAATGCAGGATGATCTATGTAGGCATCACCTGTGAATAGAATTACATCCAGACTGTCCCAACCTCTCTTTTCCACCTCTTTGGCCGATGTAGGCAGCCAATCTTCTAATCTATTTCGCTTATCCAGTTTCATATCTTGCAAAAATATCTAAATTCTATTGAATTCAATTAAAACTTAATGTATCACTTCCGAATGATGCAATTTTCAGAATATTACGTTATTAACAATATAACTGCAAAAAGAGTTAAAGGTTTTTTTTTATATTTTAAAACCAATGTTAACTTTGTAAGGAAAAATTTGGTTTATGACAGATCCAAATAGCGAATTAATTGTTGAATTAAAGGACAAAATAAATAAGCTGATTGCTCGGTATAAGGGATTGGAAGCGGAAGTGAGATTGTTAGAAGAAGAGAAAACACAATTAACCGAACAATTGGAGTTGGTTAATAAAGATTATACCAACCTTGAACAACGATTCAATAATTTAAAATTAACGAAAGACTTAGTATCAGGAACAACAGAAGCTGGTGATACTAAGAAGCGGATCAACCAAATTGTGCGGGAAATTGATAAGTGTATTGCACTGTTAAACCGTTAAGCTGAATAAATGGACGATAAACTCTCAATACGAGTAAATGTAGCAGACCGTTTTTATCCTTTACGAATTGATCGTAAGGATGAAGAGCGTATTCGTCTGGCAGCTAAATTGATTAACGATAAGGTTTTACAATATAAACAACGCTACTCTGATAAAGATGTACAGGATTTCTTGGCAATGGCCTCGCTTCAGTATGTTATTAAATTATTAGAGTTGGAAAACCGACATGATGTAGATCCTATGATTGAAGCTGTTCGTGATTTAAATGATCAGTTGGAGAGCATTTTGTCTGATAAAACAGATCAGGTTTTTTAGAAAGTTTTTTGTAGCTTACAATATACCCGCATTATATGTACTAATCTGAAGTCATTCAGTCTAGTTCATTATGATGCGGCTTTTTTATATATATAAACCAATAAAGATGGGAATTGAAATAACAATTGGTATTGTTTCATTTTTGGTTGGTGGCCTTTTAACATGGCTGTTTATTTCAAAGGCACTGAAATCCAGAAGTGAAAAGATCATAAAAGAAGCGGAGGCGGAAGCTGAAGTGATCAGGAAGGATAAGATCCTTCAAGCCAAAGAGAAATTTTTACAGTTACGCTCAGAACACGAAAAGGAAATCAACAACCGAAATTCAAAAGTTGTTGTTGCCGAAAACAGAATTAAGCAAAAAGAAAGTTCTTTAGCTCAAAAATTGGAAGAAATTGCACGCAAAAGAAAAGAAGTTGATGCAATTCGTGACAATTTAACAGTTCAGTTGGAGTTAGTTGAAAAACGTGAATCCGATGTTCAGCATATGCATAAGCAACAGGTTGAACAGTTGGAGGCGATCTCTGGTATGTCAGGAGAAGAAGCCAAAGAGATGTTGATCGAAAGCATGAAGGCTGAAGCCAAAACAGAAGCAATGTCGTACATTAACGATATTATGGATGAGGCTAAGATTAACGCAAATAAAGAGGCTAAAAGAATTGTACTTCAAACAGTCCAACGTGTTTCAACTGAAACAGCTATTGAAAACTCAGTTACTGTTTTCCATATTGATTCTGATGAAATGAAAGGGCGTATCATTGGTCGTGAAGGACGAAATATACGTGCCCTGGAGGCTGCCACAGGTGTTGAAATTATTGTAGATGATACTCCTGAAGCAATTGTGCTTTCAGCTTTTGATCCAATGCGTCGTGAAATTGCCCGTTTGGCCTTGCATCAATTGGTTACTGACGGACGTATTCACCCTGCACGTATTGAGGAGGTTGTTAACAAAGTTCGTAAGCAGGTTGAGGAAGAGATAATTGAAACCGGTAAACGTACTTCAATCGATTTGGGAATTCATGGCTTACATCCTGAATTAATCAAGTTAGTAGGTAAAATGAAGTATCGTTCATCATACGGACAAAACTTATTACAACACTCACGCGAAACAGCCAATTTATGTGCTATCATGGCATCAGAACTTGGCTTGAATCCCAAACGTGCTAAACGAGCTGGTCTATTGCATGATATTGGTAAAGTTTCGGATGAAGATCCGGAATTGCCACACGCAATTTTAGGTATGAAACTGGCTGAGAAGTATAAAGAGAAGCCAGATATCTGTAATGCAATCGGTGCTCACCACGATGAAGTGGAAATGACAACCATGATTGCTCCTATTATCCAGGTTTGTGATGCTATCTCAGGTGCTCGTCCTGGTGCTCGTCGTGAGATTGTTGAGGCTTACATTAAGCGCTTGAAAGATCTTGAATCAATGGCTTTATCTTACCCTGGTGTAATGAAAACCTATGCAATACAGGCAGGTCGTGAATTACGTGTAATTGTTGGTGCTGAAAAGACGACTGACAAAGAAGCTGAAGAGTTATCATATGACATAGCCCGTAAGATCCAAACTGAAATGACTTATCCTGGGCAGGTTAAAATTACTGTTATCCGGGAGACTCGTGCTATTAGTTATGCGAAGTAACAAATATTAAATTCAATATTATAGAAAGCGGCAATTTTTGCCGCTTTTTTTACGTTCATCATCAAAATACTGAATTTTATAAAACTTATTGATTCAGAATAGGAAAGCAAAGAAATAGCTTGTTATTTTTACAGTTATTAAAACCAAATAAGACGTGAGAAAACTTGAAAATAAATCTGTGTTAGTAACGGGAGGAGCTGGCTTTATTGGTTCTAACCTGGTTGAAACATTGTTGAAGCAAGGAAATAAAGTGGTTTGTCTGGATAATTTTGCAACAGGTAAACGAATTAATATAGAACCTTTTCTTTCAAATCCTGATTTTACTTTGATTGAAGGAGATATACGAAATTTGGAAGATTGTAATAATGCTGTGGCAGGAATGGATGTTGTATTACATCAGGCTGCTTTAGGCTCTGTACCTCGTTCGATAAAAGATCCAATTACTTCCAACGATGTTAATGTTGGTGGGTTTTTAAATATGTTGGTTGCTGCACGTGATGCCGGGGTAAAACGTTTTGTTTATGCTGCCAGTTCATCTACTTATGGAGATAGCAAAAATATGCCTAAAGTTGAACATATTATTGGTAAACCCTTGTCTCCGTATGCTATTACAAAATATGTAAATGAGTTGTATGCTGATGTCTTTGCACGTTTATACAATATGCAAATCATAGGTTTACGTTATTTTAACGTGTTTGGGCGAAGACAAGATCCTGATGGTGCCTATGCGGCAGTTATACCAAAATTTGTTAAATTGCTGGTCGAAAAACAGTCACCAATCATCAACGGAGATGGTGCTTTTTCACGTGATTTTACTTATATTGAGAATGTTATTCAGGCTAATCAATTAGCTGCAACAGTGGATAACACTGAAGCTATTAATACAGTTTATAATGTTGCCTACGGCGAACGTACAACGTTGAATGAATTGGTAAGTTGGTTAAAAGAGTTTTTATCTGACTTTGATAAAGAAATAGCTGAAGTGGAAATTGTTTATGGACCTGAAAGGGAAGGTGATATTCCTCATAGTCTTGCTTCGATTGATAAAGGAAGATTGTTATTAGGATATGATCCTCAATATAGTATAAAACAAGGTTTAAAAGAGGCCATTAACTGGTACTGGAATAATCTAAAATAACTGAGAGAATTTAATTAATTTATTATGCCCAAAGTTGCCTTAATTACAGGTGTAACAGGTCAGGATGGAGCCTACCTGTCTGAGTTTTTATTGAAAAAAGGATACATCGTTCATGGTCTTAAACGTCGTTCGAGTTTGTTTAATACCGATCGTATTGACCATTTGTATCAGGATCCTCATGTTGAAAACCGTAATTTCACATTGCATTATGGTGATCTAACTGATTCAACTAATTTAATTCGTATCATTCAGGAAGTTCAGCCGGATGAAATCTATAACTTGGCTGCAATGAGCCATGTTAAGGTAAGTTTTGATACACCTGAATATACTGCCAATGCTGATGGTATTGGAACATTAAGAATATTGGAAGCAATCAGATTATTAGGTTTGACTGAAAAAACCAGAGTTTATCAGGCTTCGACCTCAGAACTATATGGTTTAGTTCAAGAAGTTCCTCAATCGGAAAGAACACCTTTTTACCCAAGAAGTCCGTATGCTGTTGCTAAAATGTATGCCTACTGGATTACAGTAAATTACCGTGAGGCTTATAACATGTTTGCCTGTAATGGTATTTTGTTTAATCACGAAAGCCCATTGCGTGGAGAAACATTTGTAACACGTAAAATTACCAGAGCAGTTGCCAAAATAGGTTTGGGTATGCAAGACTGTTTATTTCTAGGTAATATGGATTCTAAACGTGACTGGGGACATGCAAAAGACTATATTAAGGCGATGTGGTTAATTCTACAACAAGAAAAGCCTGAAGATTATGTTATTGCTACCGGTGTTACCACTACAGTTCGTGATTTTGTTAGCATGGCTTTTGCTGAGGTAGGAATTGAACTTGAGTTTAAAGGTGAAGCTGAAAAAGAAGTAGGCTATATTAAAGCTTGTAACAATCCTGAATATCAGGTTGAGATTGGTAAGGAAGTTGTAAAGGTTGACCCACGTTATTATCGTCCGACTGAAGTTGAGTTATTAATTGGGGATCCAACTAAATCGAAAGAGAAATTGGGATGGACACCAGAGTATGATCTTGCCGGTTTGGTAAAGGATATGATGGAATCGGATGTGAAACTGATGAAAAAAGATAAATATCTTCGAGAAGGAGGATATCAAACACTTAATTACTTCGAGTAATGCATAAGAATGCAAAGATATACATAGCCGGCCATCGTGGATTGGTCGGCTCTGCTATTTTAAGGGGACTGAAAGAACAAGGTTATGATAACTTCGTGACACGCACCCGTAAAGAACTTGATTTACTTGATCAAAAAGCTGTTTTGCAATTTTTTGAAGAAGAAAAACCAGAATATGTTTTTTTGGCTGCAGCTAAAGTTGGTGGAATAATGGCCAACAATACGTATCGTGGAGCTTTTATTTACGAAAATCTTCAAATTCAGAATAATATAATTCATTCTTCCTATCAGGTTGGAGTTAAAAAGCTTTTGTTTTTAGGAAGTTCTTGTATTTATCCCAAAAATGCCCCTCAACCATTAAAAGAAGATTACCTGTTATCAGAAGAATTGGAATATACGAATGAACCATATGCTATTGCAAAAATTGCAGGTATAAAAATGTGTGAATCGTATAATCTTCAGTATGGTACTGATTATATTTCAGTGATGCCAACCAATCTGTATGGTCCAAATGATAACTATAATCTGGAAACCAGCCATGTTTTACCGGCATTAATTCGAAAAATGCATTTGGGTAAATTATTGAAAAACAACGACTGGGATGCTATTGATACAGATTTAAATACCCGACCTATTGAAGGTGTTTCAGGAGATTCTGATCAAACAGAAAAGATTGCTATTCTTGAGAAGTATGGTATTTATCAAAAAGATCAATCAGTAGTAATAACTTTATGGGGCAGTGGAACGCCAATGCGTGAATTTCTGCATTCTGATGATATGGCAGCGGCTTGTATTTATGTAATGAATAAGATTACATTTAACGATGTAGCTGAAGGTAAAACAGAAATAAGAAATACACATATTAATATTGGTTGTGGCGAAGATCTTACTATTAAAGATTTGGCTTTGACCATCAAAGATGTTGTAGGTTATGAAGGCGAATTGATGTGGGATGCTACTAAACCTGATGGCACTATGCGCAAACTAATGGATGTTTCAAAAATGGAGAAATTGGGTTGGAAAGCAACTATTTCATTAAAAGATGGTATCGCAAACGTTTACGGAAAATATTGTGAAAATTTGATCTAGTTTTAGTGGTATAAAAAACTATATTTGTTCAAAATACCGACTATATGAAGAAATTAATCAATGTTTTAACACTAAGTTTATTGGTTTCACTTTTAATAAGTTGTAAAAAAAGTGAGGATCCTAAACCAGATACAGAAGCTCCAACAATCGAGTTTGTGAAACCGGTTTCAAATGGTTCTACATCTTATTCAAGAGGCCTGCCAATGGATTTAAGTGCAACGTTTAAAGATAATAGTGCTTTATCTGAATGTGTTGTAACTATTAGTTATCATGCAACCAGTACTTCAAATGTTTTAAAGGGGATTGGATCACCGTGGGCTCCGGCTGAAACAGGAGAACAATTTGTGATCAGTTTTAACGGTGAAAAGGAGAAAGTTGTTTCAACTAATCTTTTTGAAGATGATATTGAAATAGCATGCCTGTCAGGTAATTATACTCTTACATTTGTTGTAACAGATAAATCACTGAATAAATACACAACAACTGTTGATATCACATTAGAATAATAATATATAGAACCAAATGAAAAGGGCTTAAAGCCCTTTTTTTGTACAACAGAATAATAAAGGAGTGACATGTACGATTTTGATAAAATCATTGACAGATCTGAGACAAACACATATAAGTTTGATTTAAGAAAGAAGAATTTTGGAGAAGAGGATGTGATACCTCTTTGGGTGGCAGATATGGATTTTGCGGCAGCCCCTGAAATACATGAGCAGATTCAGAAACGTGCATCACATGAAATTTTTGGGTATACAATTCGAAAAGAGGATTTTAACGAAGCAATTGTAGATTGGTGCGAATATAAACATAATTGGAAGGTAAAATCTGATTGGATTGAATATTCGCCTGGAGTTGTACCAGCACTTGCCTTTTCAATACTAGGATTAACAGAACCCGGAGATGGTGTTATTATCAATACACCTGTTTACCCTCCTTTTCATTCAGTAGTATCAGATAATGGAAGAAAGCTTATTAAGAATTCTTTGATTCAGGAAGAAGGTAGATATGTTTTTGATTTTGTGAGTTTCGAGAAAGAAGCATCCAAATCATCAACGAAGCTATTTATTCTCTGTAACCCACATAATCCTGTTGGAAGAGCATGGACGAAAGAAGAACTTATTAAGATACATGAAATTTGTGTAAAACATAATGTATTGGTTTTGGCTGATGAAATTCACTCTGATCTTGTATGGTGGGGTAAACAGCATAATGCCTTTGCTGCAATAAATGATGAAGCTGCAGCTAATTGTCTCACTTTCATGGCTCCATCCAAGACTTTTAATATTGCCGGATTTAACACCTCTTACGTAATTTCTTCTAATCCTAAATTATTATCTGCTTACAGAAAAGTTCAAAACCGACTACAGGTGCATTTAGGACATGTATTTAGTAGTTTGGCTTTAACATCAGCCTATAATTTAGGAAGGCCTTGGTTAAAAGAATTGACTTCTTATATTGAAGGTAATATCATGTTGGTTGATGAATTTTTAAAAAGCAGAATGCCTGAAGTGAAAATGCAAATTCCGGAAGCTACCTATTTGCTTTGGTTGAACTTTAGTGAATGGAATCTAAATCATAATGAGGTTAAAAATCATTTGATAAAAAAGGCTAAAGTTGGTTTAAATGATGGAATGAGTTTTGGTGTTGAAGGAGAGTATTATATGCGTTTTAATGTGGCAAGTCCACGATCAGTATTGGAAAAAGCATTAAATCAGATGGCTGAAACACAACCTCTCTAATATCAATGAAAAAGCTGGCGTTTAAATTTTGGGCTCTAAGCCTGATATTATTGTCAGGATGTAATGTTGTTAAACTAAATAATAATAGTTTTAACAGCAATCTTAATACGCTGGCTTTTTCAAATAATGATACACTAACTTTTACGACAAGCTTAAAGCATGTAATAGATTCAGTTTTAATAGATGATGATGTTTATAATGTAGGTGGTAAATTATTCTTGTTTCCATTAAACCTTAGACCTGGTGGATTGCATAAGATTAAACTGAACTTCTATTTATCTAATCGAAGGACAAAACAGGTTGAGAAAGAAATTCTCATTCTTGCCGATACTGCTCCCAAAATCATTACAATAGATAATTATATAACCATTCCACACAATACATCTTTATTTACTCAAGGTCTGGAATTCAATAATGGTGTTCTGTTTGAATCAGCAGGTAGGTATGGGGAATCATCTGTTAACAAAATAAATCACATCACAGGTGAAATTACTGCACAAATTAATGTGGATTCAAATCTCTTTGCCGAGGGGTTGACAATTATTGATGATACCATTTTTGTACTTACCTGGAAAGAAGGTTTGTTGCTTCAACTTGATTCGAACTTAAAAGAAATTGAAAAAAAGGCTTATAGTCATGAAGGCTGGGGACTTTGTAATGATGGCCACTCTTTTATTGCTTCAGACGGATCTGATAAGATCTATTTTATGGATCCACAATCATTAGAAGTTATTAACCAGGTGACGGTTTACAATCATCAGGAAACAGTTATGCTGCTCAATGAATTAGAGTGGATTGATGGATATTTACTAGCAAATGTATGGGGTAAGCAATTTATGGTTGTTTTTGATCCTGAATCGGGTAAGGTATTGTGTCAGATTGATTTTTCTGAAATAATTGAAAAATATCATTTAGAGGGTAAGGGTGTGTTAAATGGCTTAGCCTTTGATAGAGAGAGTAATAAGTTATATTTTACTGGAAAAAACTGGCCGTATTACTTTGTTAGTTATTTACCAAAAGAACTTCAAAGATAGCCTGTGATGAAAAGAATATTTGTTTGTTGCGATTCATTTAAGGGAACTATGTCTTCTTTTGAGGTTAATGAAGTAATTACCTCTGAATTAATAAATAAAGGTTATGAATGTGAATCTCTTCCGATGGCTGATGGAGGTGAAGGATCTCTGGATATCATTCAATATTCTTTAAATGCAAAAAATACTTTAGTAAATACTTATACTGCAGATTATAGCCCGATAAATGCTTCTTATTTTATTTACAAGAACGAAGCATATATTGATACTGCAAGTGCCAGTGGTTTGGTTCATATTAAACCAGATAATAAAAAGCCATTACGGTTGAGTTCTTATGGAACAGGATTGTTGTTTAAGCATGTTATTGATAATGGAATTAAGTTTATTAACTTCTTTCTTGGAGGTAGTGCAACCGTTGATGGCAGTGTAGGTTTATTATATGGTTTGGTTGGCGAACCATTACCGATAACGAATCCCTTACTAAGTTTTAATTCTGAGGTTATAAAAAGAGCCGAAAAAATATTAAAAGGAATTAGAGTCAATTTAATTACAGATGTAAGTAACCCAATTCTTGGAAAAAATGGAGCTACTAAAGTATATGGTCCACAAAAAGGTGCAACAACACAGGATGTGATTGAATTGGAAAATGCTATGCAGGACTGGGTAAAGTATCTTCAATTAAATGTTTCTTTTGACATTAAAGGAATTAATGGAGCAGGAGCAGCAGGCGGAATAGGTTTGCCATTCATAGCTTTTAATGGAAGCTATATATTAAAAGGTTATGAATATTTTAGAAATCTGCTGAATTATCCTGAGGCAATTAATCGATGTGATATTGTAATAACAGGTGAAGGTTGTATCGATCATCAAACCATGATGGGAAAAGGGCCCGGACAGCTGGCAAAAGAAGCCAATGAGAAAGGAAAATTGGTGATAGGTATTGGAGGGATGGTAAAAGAAGAACCCTCTGTTTTTAAAAAAGTCTTTTCTACTTTTAAAGGACCTTTTAACGAATTAGTTATCAATAATAATGCAAAGGAGAGGTTGCAGATAGCCATTAAAGAAGTAGAAGAATATTTAACTAATTGCTGAAAAAGGTACTTTATATTCAAACCTTATGCACATTAATACGTATTTCCAATCTTAAGAACCTGTTTGGAAATGGATATACTATAATATCTAAGTGGGGACAGATTTACAGGTTCTGAAAATGCTAAAAATAAATAGTAAAACTAATGTGAAGCGATAGATGCATTCTATAGTTTCTATGTGTATTTATGAATAGCTTGTTTATCAATTGAATAACAAAAGTATAATCAAGTATCAAAATAATTGATGCTAACATTAACCAGAAAATAAGAATCCTTCTATGAGAAAAGTAGCATTATTGTATTTTTATATGATGATTGCATTGGTGGGTTTTGCTCAGGAAAACCCAAAGATTCCTAAAGAATTATTTCTTTCTGCAACCACTGAAAATACAAAAGCTGTTGAAAAGCTATTTAGTACAGCTGAGAAATATTATCAAAAGGGTCATGATTATTATGGCGAGGCTTTAAAGTATTATGTGCGTTTGTACCAGTTGGCACCAGAATCGTCAGAACTTAATTATAAGATTGGAATCTGTTGTTTATATTCTTCAAATCCAAAAAGGGCTTTGCAATATTTCGAAAAATGTTCACCTGATGTAGCATCAGATTACCATCTTCATTTAGGTAGGGCCTATCAATACAATCTTCAGTATATAAATGCACAAAGGTCTTACGAAGTTTATTCAGCTTCATTAAGTCCATCAAAACAGAAATCCTTTTCCAAAGAATTAGAACAGCTGACTAAGGAGTGTATTTTTGGTGGGCAGGCGGTTCAGGACACATTACCTGTTTTTATAAAAAACATGGGACCAATCATTAATACCTATTACGATGAGTATGCTGCCGTTTTTTCTTCGCAGGGTGATTCAGCTATCTTTTATACATCAAGAAGACCTAAAAGAGAACCCAAAAACATTAAACCAAGAACAAAATATAACGAACGAATTTTAGTAAGTAAAAATTGTTTGTATAGCCCAGCTGATGAAGTTGGGGAGCCTAAAGTTTTTGGAAGTTCAGAAGGAGCCACATTAAGTTCAGGAAATAATATAAGCGTTTCAGGTATAATTGATGCGAAAAACAGGCTTTTATATTATAAAGGAAAAAAGAACAATGGTGACATTTATAGTGCTGCCATCATTCAGGATAGGGTTCTGGACTTTAAAAAGATAAGAGGGAAAGTTGATCATATTGCCTACCAGGAAACCAGTATGACCGCAGAACTTGATAATGGTTATTTTATTGATACAGAATCAGAAGGAAAAGGAAAGAAAGGTATTTGGCAGACAGCTTATTTTGTAAGTGACCGACCGGGCGGAGAAGGAGGTAAAGATATCTGGCAGTGTACATGGAAAAAGAAATTAAAATTTAAAAATGTACAAAATATAGGTGCTGATATTAATACACCATTTGATGAAGAAGCTGTTTATGTTACTCCTGATGGTAAAACACTTTATTTTTCTTCAAATGGTCACCAGGGAATGGGTGGTTTTGATATTTTTAAATGTGAGAAGCAAAGCGATGGTAAATGGGGTAAACCTGTTAATATGGGATATCCAATAAATACTCCGGCCAACGAATTATTTTATCATCCTACTCCTGATTCAATGTTTGCACTTCTAGCTACCACTCGCGATGGTGGTTATGGAGGTTTGGATATTTATAAAGTTGAGAAAGATCCCAGAATACCGTTCCAGTTATTTGGACAGGTGACTGATAATAAAGATAGTTCGGTTTTGAATGCTACAATCAGCATTTTTAATATCGAGGATAAGAGCTTAATCCTCTCGACAAATCAGGATACTATTGCAGGCAAATATTTAATGGATTTTGAAGATGTTGGCTTGTTTATGGCACAAGTGGAAGCTCCGGGATATAGATCTGTTAAGGATACCATTGAATGTCCGACAAAGAGACACGAAAAGGTGGAAGCCAACTATCAACTGGAGAAGTTAAAATATCCTTTTACCTTGTATGGTAACGTATATAATATAAAAACGGGTGATCCGGTTCAGGCAAAAATTGAATTAAGGTCTGAAGTTGATACCACCATTTTTTACAGTACTGTATCAAACAGCGAAACAGGAGCATACAGCCTGACAGTTGAAGATAAAATGACTTTTAAGTTGATTGTATCGTCTGATGATTATTATTCAAATGAAGAAATACTGGAACTGAAGAAGGTATCTGGAGATAAACAGCAAAAGTATATTCAACTTAAGCCTAATAAAATTCTATACTATTTAACGGGTAATATTTACGAAGAAGAAAGAAATGAGCCAATCAACGGTAGGGTTAGCTTTACCAGACCTGGAGAGGAAAAACCTTTTGCGGTTAGTGTGCTGGATTCAATTTCGAAAAAGTATACTCTAAAAGTTGAAGAAGCGGGTCCGTTTATTTTACAGGTTGATGCTGAAGGATATTTCTTTATGAATGATACACATGAATTTAAGAGTGATTCAACGCTGATTATTAAGGATTTTACTTTGAAAAAGATGAAATCTGGAGCTAAGATTGTGGTTGAAAATATATTATTTAACACTGGTAAATCCACTCTTAAATCTTCATCATTTGGTGAACTTGACAAACTAGCAAATCTGCTGATAGAGAATAAAGATGTGAAAATTGAAGTTTCAGGGCATACTGATAACGTTGGATCGGCTTCTGTGAATAAAAAAATATCTAAAGCACGGGCGTTGACAGTAAGAAATTATCTTTTATCAAAAGGTGTGGAAACAGAACGTGTAACCTACATGGGATATGGTTTTGACCAACCTATTGCTGATAATACCACAACAGAAGGTAGGGCTCAGAACAGAAGGGTAGAAATCAAAGTAATTGAATAAATGATAGATTATGAACTTAAAATATTTCAAAATACCATTTTTATCAACTCTAATCTTATTTGGAGCCTGTAAAAAGGAAACTATTGATCTGGATAAGATGCCTGATCCGGATAGAAATTACGGAGTGAGTATTCCTTTGGCGCAGGTTTATTTTACGATGGGTGCTTTAGTTGAGAAGGTTGATACATCTAATTACCTTAGTATTGAAGAGGATGGCCTGATTGTTAGAAAGTACTACGAGACCTTCGAAATGGAGTTGGAAAGTATTGTTGATCTTAATAATGTAAACTATTCCATTGCTTTGCCATATGCAAATAGTGGAACGCAAGGGTCCAACAATGTTAGTCAGACAATAATTAATAAATATGCCCTAAATGAACGACCAGAGGCTCGTTACGACAGTGTATATCTTGAAAGTGGTTTATTAAATATTGATAATTTGAATTATCCTGCAGGTTCTACTGGAACGATTTCCTTTGAAATACCGGAACTTTATGCTCCCTCAGGCAGTACTTTTAATTACACCGCAAACTTAAGTGATTTTACTCCGCAATCCTTTAACCTGGATGATTATAAAATTCAATTCAGTACAGGAGTTGATTCAAGTTATGTGACCTTAATTACGAATATTAATATTGACCTTCCAAATTCACCTGGAGCTGGAGTAATAGGAATAGATTTTGGAATGAATGATCTTATTGCTGAAGTAACCTTCGGATATTTCGGTAATTATTCCGAAACACTTTTAGACTCAATGGAATTTGACGTTTTTGATGCAAATGAAGTTTATGATGCTGTTGAGCTGGCAAATGTATATGTTGATGTTAATACTAAGAATTCTGTAGGGTGTCCGTTCAATATAGAACTGGATAGTATTGTATTTTCAAAAGATGGATCACTACCTGAGGAATTGGAATTAGCCAATAATATTTTGAGTATTGAATCTGCAACCTATGCACAACCCGTAATTTCATCAGAGCAGAAGTTTGAATATGATAAAACCAATTCAAATATTCTGAGCATAATCGATGAACTTCCAAACTGGGTAACAACTAAAATGACTGCCACAACGAATCCGGAAGGAAACACTAATACAGTAAACTTTTTTCATCACTATAATCATCTGGAAGCCGATCTGGGAATTATTTTTCCTCTTCATTTCAAAGCTGAAGATTATCAAAGAGTAGACACATTAGATCTGGATTTTAACGAAGAATTTGGGGATTCAGATTTAACAGATGCTCTGGATCATATAAACCTTTTTCTTGACGTTTATAATGGACTTCCATTTGAAATTACCCTTGAAAGTGTTGTGGCCAAAGACGGAAATGACATTGACATTGATTATTTGATTGAGACTCCGGGCGAGAAGATTGCTTCAGCTGTTCCTGATGAAAATGGGCATGTGAGTGAAACTGTGTACAGTGAAATAATTTTGACACTTGATAAAGACCAGATACAAAAATTCAAAGATCAGGATATGAAGTATCTGGTACTTAAAACAAAAGGAGTTTCATACGGGGCTGAGAATAACGGTTATATTAAAATATACGATGATAATGTTTTAAAGGTCGTTTTGTCAGCAGAAATTAATGGTAATATTCCAAATGACTAGTAAACTAATAAACAGTTTTGCACCAACCAAATTCAAATCTTGTCATTAATATGAAATCAATATTATTAAAATATACTTTTATCATTTCTCTATTTTGTGGCTCTGTATCAATGCTTGGACAAGCTCCAATGTCGTTGTATTATTTAAAGAATACACCACAAAGTGTTTTGATAAATCCGGCAAAAGAACCACGACCTAATTTTTTTATAGGCATACCTATGGTTAATTCATTAACATCGTTTCAGAGCGATATTCCATTGGTTGACTTTATTCAGCTTAATTCCGATGGAATACCTTTGTCGCCTTTGAATGATGGATATGATTACGGTAAACTTTATAATAAAATAGGAGATGGTATTAACTTAAGAGTGGATCAGCAGATAATTCCATTGATGTTTGGCTTTCGAACAAGAAATGGCTATTTCACATTTTCATATAGCGAGAAAGTTAGTATGAATTATGGTTTGCCCAAAGGATTTTTTGTGTTGTTAGAGAACGGAACTCCTGATAATACTACCATTAGTCTGAATGGATTAAATCTCGAAAATGCCATCTATCACGAATTTGCTTTTAGTTACAGCAGATCTTTAAATGATAAATTAACTGTAGCAGCCCGTATAAAACCTTTGTTTGGTGTTGCTGCTTCTAAGACAGATTTTACTGACTTTACCATACATACTTCACGTACATCATATGATTTGGTTGCTAATGCCGATATCATGACTTCAATTCCCGGAGTTGAAGAGATAGAATATGACGAAGATGGTGTTCCTTCTGACATTGAAATGCAGGATATTGATTCTGATTACTTCTTGAATAACGCCTTGTCATTTACCAATCCTGGAATTGCATTTGATTTTGGTGCAGTTTATGAGTTAGACGATAAATGGTCTTTTTCAGCTGCTTTAAACGATTTGGGAGCAATTAAGTGGAAAGATAATCTTAATTCATTATCAGCACGTGGTTCATATAGTTACCAGGGTGCATTAATTGATACCAGTGTAATTGATAATGGAAGCAAAATTTCTGAAGATATCGTAGATTCTCTGCTGGCAGGTGTAAATATTACTCATGATCCTCTTTCTTTCAGAACCGGCTTGAGTCCTGTTTTGTATATGGGAGCAGAGTATAATGTCAATCATGTATTCTCTTTAGGATTTTTATCACGAAGCATTTTTCATAAAGATTTTTTCAGACAGGATTTTAATGTGTCGGCTAATCTGAATCTTTATCATCGATTGGCTACTTCAGTAAATTATAATGTCGACATAAGAGGTAAAAGTCATGTGGGTTTTGGTCTGTCAAGTTTTATCGGACCATTACAAATTTATATGATGGTTGATAAGATACCTCTTTATTATAGAAATTACACCATTGATGGAAATGATATTCCAATATTTGGTGATATGCAGAGCGCTTCTGTTATGTTTGGGATGAACCTTGTTTTTGGTTCTAAAGGCTTTAAAGATAAGCCAATGTTATCGCTTCGCGACAGATAAGAATAATTACAAAAAAGATTGAGAGAGAATGATACCGGTTATTATTCTCTCTTTTTGTTTTGTCTTGATAATACCGGATGAATAAAAACAGCTAACAGAATTACCAGGGTGCCAATATAAAATCCGGCCGACATAAATTCACTTGATCCGAAAATAAAGAAAGCCATTAGAATGCCATAAACGGGTTCCATATTAATGGCAAGCACAACCGTATATGCCGATAGTACTTTCATCACATCAACAGCTGTAACAAAGGCATAAGCTGTGCAAACAATACCAAGAATAAGAACAAATACTACATCCCAGCCAGTAGGTTTAACCAATTGGCCATTAAATGTACCTGTAAAAGCCAAGAAGATTGTAATGCTAATAAAGCCATTGAGCATCTCATAAAAACTGATAGTTACCGGATGTTGCTCATCAATGAATACCTTGTTTAGTACTGTGAACAGACCTGCCAGAAAAGCAGCTGTTAAAGCCGTTATTATACCCTTTATATAACCTAATTCAAACTGAAATATCAGGTATAAGCCACTAATTATAATTAGCCCAATCAATACTTCAACCCATTTTATTTTTTTACGAAAAACAATGGGCTCCAGAAAGCTGGTAAAAAGGGTGGTTGAGGCCATACACCCTAATGTGACCGAAACATTCGAGATTTTTACAGCTCCGAAAAAAGTAATCCAATGAAATGCAACAACAACGCCAATACCCATAATCTTTGCAATATTCTTTTTGCCGATAGAAAATGGAATTGATTTGGCACGCATGAAAATGCCCAGTATGATTGCTGCAATAAGCATTCTGTACCAAACAAGCTGTGGTGCAGGTAAACTGATTAGTTTGCCCAAAATAGCAGTAAAACCATATAATAAAACAACGAAATGGAGTTTAAGATGGCTTTTTACAAGGTTATTCATTTATGATCTACTTTTTCGAGTGTCAAAAATAGAAATACTTTAGATTAAATTTTAATACTAACTAAAATAGCTTCGATTTAAATATTAATGCTTTTTATCTTTAATTTAATTAGCAGATATACAATGTAATACAGTTGGTGTAAGTGTTAATTAACATTTTTTATAACTATCTAAATAAGTAGATATGTAAACTTTTAGTTTCTTTGCTTCAAATACAGAAAAAATTCAATATATAGAATCATGAATAAAGTTTATGTAATTATTGGAGGAGTGGCAGGAGGAGCTACAACAGCTGCCCGCCTGCGTAGAGTTGATGAAAATGCACAAATAATTATGCTTGAAAAAGGGCCACATATCTCATATGCTAATTGTGGTTTACCTTATTATATTGGAGGTGTAATCAAGGAACGTCAGAACCTGATGGTTCAAACTCCTGAAAGCTTTAATGCCTGGTTTAATATTGATATTCGAATTTATTCAGAGGTCACAGCAATAAATGCTGAAGAAAAAAAGGTGACAGTTAATAACCTGAAGACAGGTGAAAACTATGAACTTAATTACGATAAATTGATCCTCTCACCAGGTGCATCACCAATTGTACCGCCCATTGAAGGTATCAATCATCCAAATATATTTACGCTGCGTAATGTAGAGGATACTGATAAAATCAAAGCATTTGTAGATAATACAAAACCGGCAACTGCAGTTGTGGTTGGAGCAGGTTTTATTGGCCTTGAAATGGCAGAAAATCTTCATCACAGAGGATTAAATGTTACAGTTGTTGAGGCAGCTCCTCAGGTTATGAATATGCTAGATCCTGAGATGGCGGCTATTTTACATCAGCATTTTAAGGATAATAATGTAGGTTTATATCTCGATAATGCTGTTAAAGCATTCAGAGATAATGATAAAGGAAATATTGATGTTTGCCTGGCAGACGGAGATATTCTTTCAGCTGATTTTATTATTTTATCCATTGGTGTTCGTCCGGATAGTAAACTGGCAAAAGAAGCTGGATTGAAAATTGGTCAAACGGGTGGTGTTTGGGTTAATGAATATTTACAAACATCAGATGAAAATATATATGCGGTTGGTGATAGTATTGAATTCCCTCATCAGATTTCGAAAAAGCCCAGCCTGGCATTTTTAGCTGGACCTGCAAACAAACAAGGTCGAATCCTGGCCGATAATCTAACGTTTGGTCATACAAAAAAATATAATGGTTCAATTGGTACTGCCATTGCTAAAGTTTTTGATTTAACAGCAGGTATCACTGGTCTGGCAGACAAGAGCCTGAAAGCTGCCGGAATAGATTACCAATCAACTATCGTAAATAACGGTTCGCATGCAGGTTATTATCCTGGGGCCATGCAAATGAGTACAAAAATTTCGTTTTGTCCAACAACGGGTCGATTATATGGTGCTCAGATTGTAGGTTATAAAGGAGTTGATAAACGTTTGGATATTCTGGCTACCATTATTAAGAATGAAGGAAGTATTTACGATTTGCAGGAGATAGAACATGCTTATGCACCTCCATTTAGTTCGGCTAAAGATCCGGTTAATCAGGCTGGTTTTAATGCTGAGAATATAATTCGTGGATTATTTAAACCTATGTCAGCCTATGAATTAAATAAACTTGAACTGGATGAAGTTACTTTAATTGATACACGTACAGCTGATGAATTTGCCTTAGGTGCCATTGAAGGAGCTATCAATATTCCAATAGATGCAATTCGAACTAATCTTCATAGAATACCAAAGGATAAGAAAACAGTATTGTACTGTGGTGTTGGACTTAGAGGTTATCTGGCAGCCCGTATACTTCGTCAGAACGGATACGAAGAAGTTTATAACCTGTCTGGGGGTTTAAAGGTTTATAATAATGCGATTAAACCTCAGGATAACAGAATTCAATGTGATGAGAATGCTGAAGTTATGCAGGCCCAAACCATTACAAAAATGCCAACCATTAAAACTGATATTTTAGAAGTTGATGCATGTGGTTTGCAGTGTCCGGGTCCAATCATGAAACTGAAAACCGAAATGGACAAACTTCCTACTGAAGGTCAGTTAATGATTAAGGCCAGTGATCCCGGTTTTTATAACGATGTGGCATCATGGTGCAAGGTTACAGGTAATGAATTGTTGACCCGTGAAAAGGAAAATGGTGAGATCACTGCTATTATCCGTAAAAACGATGTATTGAAAGATGGTTTTTCAGTTCAGGATAAAGGGGATAATAAAACCCTGATTGTTTTTAGTGATGATATGGATAGAACACTGGCCTCGTTTGTGATTGCAAACGGAGCAGCAGCCATGGGTAAAAGAGTGACCATATTTTTTACTTTCTGGGGGTTAAATGTCATTAAAAAACCTAATAAGCCAAAAGTGAAAAAAGGTGTGATGGATAAAATGTTTGATATCATGATGCCTAAACACAGTGGCGATTTGAAACTTTCAAATATGAATATGGGAGGTATGGGTGCCAAGATGATGAAAAAACGAATGAAAGATAAGAAAGTGGATTCACTGGAGGTGATGATTCAAAATGCGGTTTCATCGGGCATTAACCTGATAGCTTGTCAGATGAGTATGGATGTTATGGGAGTGAAGCAAGAAGAATTAATAGATGGAGTAAACATCGGAGGAGTTGCTAATTACCTCGAAGAAGCCGAAAAATCTAATGTAAACCTATTCATTTAGATAAATAAAATTCAGTAAATATTATAGAAAAAGGGTGTATATGCATTGAAACATATTCACCCTTTTTTATGTTTTGTTGAGTAATTAAATGTTTTAAATAATGTAAGATTAAATATTCTCAACTAATTTAGTGCAATATTCCTTACTAATAAATCTAACTTAATTAATGAAGAAATGATAAAACTATTAAAGAAATGGCAGGTAGTAGTAAGTTCTGTCCTTTTATTGGGTATTGTAGTTGCATGTGCTACAGTTCCTATTACCGGTCGTAAGCAATTAAACCTGGTGTCAGACTCTGAGATGATGTCAATGAGTTTTACTCAGTATGAAGAGTTTCTAAAGGAAAATAAAGTATCGACCGATGCAGAAAAAACAGCTTTAATTAAAAAGGTAGGACAGAAAATTTCTGCTGCTGTTGAGAAATATATGTCTGACAATGGTTATTCAAGTCAGATTTCCGGTTTTGAATGGGAATTTAATTTGGTTGAAGACGAAACACCTAATGCCTGGTGTATGCCAGGTGGGAAAGTGGTTTTTTATACTGGTATTTTACCTTATTGTAAGGATGAAACAGGTATTGCGGTTGTAATGGGCCACGAAATTGCCCACGCGGTTGCCAAGCATGGAAACGAAAGAATGAGTCAGCAATTGGGTGTACAATTAGGAGGAGCAGCACTTTCTGTTGCTATAAGTGAAAAACCAGAACAGACACAACAGATTGCAATGGCTGCCTTTGGTTTAGGCTCTCAGTATGGATTTATGCTACCTTTCTCGCGCACACATGAGACAGAAGCTGATAAGATGGGATTGATTTTTATGGCAATGGCAGGGTATAATCCAAATGAAGCAGTACCATTCTGGCAACGAATGTCAGAAATGGGAGGAGCTGCACCGCCAGAATGGATGAGTACTCACCCTTCTGATGAAACCCGTATCAAAGACCTGAATGCTTATATGCCGGAAGCATTAAAGTACTATAAGAAATAAACAGTAATAGAATGAGTAAAGAGGCTGTCCATTTTAGGCAGCCTCTTGCATATTTAAAATTCGATTATTGTTTTTCTGATAGCTGTTAATCTCGTCATCAAACCTTCAAGCAGATCAAGATGAAGCATATTTGCTCCATCTGATTTGGCATTGGCCGGATCGAAATGCGTTTCAATAAATAAACCATCAACACCAACTGCAATGCCGGCACGTGCAACTGTTTCAATCAATTCTGGTTTTCCTCCTGTAACACCGCTGCTTTGATTAGGTTGTTGCAGTGAGTGGGTAATATCCAATACAACAGGAACATCAAATTTTTGCATGGTTGGTATCCCGCGATAATCAACCACCAAATCCTGATAACCAAACATGTTTCCACGATCAGTTAAAATAATCTGGTTGTTACCTGAGTCTTTTACTTTATTAACCGCAAATACCATTGATTCAGCACTTAAAAACTGACCTTTTTTAATATTCACCACTTTGCCGGTTTCTGCAGCGGCAATCAATAGGTCCGTTTGACGGCACAAAAAAGCGGGTATTTGCAATACGTCAACATATTCGGCTGCCATGGCTGCTTCATTAGCTGCATGGATATCTGTAACCGTTGGAATGTTGAATGTCTCACTTACTTTTCGAAGGATCTTCAACGCCTTTTCGTCACCAATGCCACTAAATGAATCGATGCGTGAGCGATTTGCTTTTCGGTATGATCCTTTGAAGATATAAGGGATCTTTAGTTTATCGGTTATACTCACTACTTTTTCGGCAATACGTAAGGCCATTTCTTCGCCTTCAATTGCACATGGGCCAGCCAGTAAAAAGAAATTACCGCTGTCGGTGTGCTTTATGCGTGGTATTTTATTTATTTCCATTGTGATAATTATTGTGATTTTCTCAATATTTTGATTTTAATATAAAACTACATTATGGAACTTAATAAACAAAAGCTGATGGCTGTTGGGATAGCTATTAGTCATGTCCATAAAGTACTTATACTACAATACATTCCAGATAATAGTAACATTTGTTGAGTGCAGTAAATTTTCTTGATACTTATGTCTTGATACTTTGTACACATTATTTTACTACTCTTAAAACTAACCAACTTACTTATAATCTTTCCACAAAAACTTCATGCGTTCATCAATTTTAGTTTCCTGGGCATTTTTTTGAGGTTTGTATAATTGGTGACTCTTGATTTCGTCAGGCAGAAAATCCTGCGCTGCAAAGTTATTAGGATAATCGTGAGAATACTTGTATTCTTTGCCGTAATTTAATTCTTTCATCAACTTTGTTGGAGCATTTCGTAAATGCAGCGGTACAGGTAAATTACCGGTTTGTTTAACCAGTGCCTGAGCATCGTTTATTGCCATATATGCTGAGTTACTCTTTGCGCTGGTGGCCAGATAAATGGTTGTTTGCGAAAGAATGATTCTCGATTCAGGCCAACCTACTTTATTGATTGCATCAAAACAGTTAGTTGCTAATAATAAAGCGTTTGGATTAGCCAAACCAATATCTTCCGAAGCTGAGATGATGAGCCTTCTGGCTATGAACTTTGGGTCTTCGCCACCTTCGACCATACGGGCCAGCCAATAAACTGCAGCATCAGGATCACTTCCCCTGATTGACTTGATAAAAGCTGAGATGATATCGTAATGCATCTCTCCGTTTTTATCGTATTGGGCAGGGTTTTGTTGCAAATGATTTGTTACCAGTTCATCGTTTATGAGTATTTCATCCTTGTTAATCTCAGCATTGGTTACCAGTTCTATAATATTCAACATTTTACGGGCATCACCACCTGAATATCGAAGTAAGGCATTATCTTCTTCAATGGTTACCTTTTTATCTTTCAGTAAAATATCTTTGGTTAATACCCTGTTTACCAGATCCAGCAGGTCCTCTTTCTCCAATGCTTTGAGAACATATACCTGACAACGAGATAAAAGCGGCGAAATAACCTCAAACGATGGATTTTCGGTAGTTGCACCAATTAGTGTGACAACACCTTCTTCAACGGCACCAAGCAGACTATCCTGTTGTGATTTACTGAATCGGTGAATCTCATCAATAAACAAAATAGGAGAGGGCGAACTGAAAAACCTCGATTTACGAGCTTTATCAATAGCTTCACGCACATCTTTAACACCCGAATTAATAGCTGACAGTACATAAAATGGTCTTTCCAGTGTTTTGGAAATTATTCGTGCCAAAGTAGTTTTTCCAACACCCGGAGGTCCCCAAAGAATAATAGATGATATAACTTTTCTGTCTATCATCTTACGAAGAACGGCTCCATTGCCAACCAGATGTTTTTGTCCAATGTAATCATCAAGGTTTTGAGGCCTCATTCTTTCAGCCAATGGTGGATATGAAAATTTATTTAATGTCATTATATTTATATCATCATCAGAACAAAAATAGCAACAAAATAGGAACAAAATGAAAAAGGGTGTTATTTATGGTCGAGTTAGCTCAAAAGACCAAGATTATACAAGGCAAGTTACAGAATTAAAGCAATGGGCTGCCTCATTTGGTGTGACTATTGAAGAAACATTTTTAGAAAAAATTTCAGCAACTAAAACGAAAGCAGATGAAAGAAAAGAACTGCAAAAAATGCTGAAATATACCGAAAGACATAATATCAAAAATGTTTTTTGTTGGGAGTTGTCAAGGTTAGGGCGTAGAAACAAAGATGTTATTAAAATATTTGAGGATCTAACCTCAAAAAAGGTTTGTCTTTGGATTAAGAAAGATAACTTAATTACTCTTGATGATAATGGAAACAAAACAACTACAGCAACTTTAATGATTAATGTTCTTTCAGCCTTGGCCGAAATGGAAACGGAGCAATTGTCAACAAGAACAATATCTGGCAAAATGGAGAAGGCAAAAAAGGGAGGTGGTTTTAATGGCTGTTATGGCTATGATATTGTTGAAGGGAAACCAGTTGTTAACAAAGAACAGGCAAAAGATATAGCTACCATCTTTAATATGTTAGCTGAAGGTATAGGGTGCAGATCAATAGCAGCACACCTTAATGCGACAACTGCATTAAAGAGGTGGAGAAATCCAAGTATCTACACGATAGCACGAAATACAATGTATAAAGGAGAGAGAAGATATAAGGGTTTAGTACTTGAAGCTCCTTCAATTATTGATTCTGAATTATGGCAAAAAGCCAATGATAAAATTGACTTGAAAGACAAATATGTAGGCAATAAAATAGTAAATACCAACATTCTTATCGGTAAGATTTTTTGTAAGAAATGCGGAAGCCCAATGTATCAGGTTGTAAATGAAAAACAGGGTACAAATGTTTATCGGTGTAGTAGTGACGCAGAAAAGAAAAAGGAGTCAGGTACAAAATGTCGTATTTCAATAAGTCGCCCATGGCTTTATCATGTCGTTCGACATCATTTCGACAAATACGCAGAGAAAGCACTTCAAGAAGAGACAAGGAGTAAATTAGAGCGTAAAATAAGCCTAAATAATGCAGAGATAGAGAACCATGAGAAAGATCGAAAAAAGCTGGCAGATAGGCTTAAAAGAGCAAGATTATTATTTGTTGATGGGGAATTATCAGATAGTGAGTACAAAGAAATTAAAGGAGATTCGTCAGAGGAAATAAAAAACATTGATGTGAAAATATTATCACTGAAGGACGAAAACACTTCCTTTAATAAGTCTATTAGTGGCGAAGTTGGGCATTTCAGCAAAGATGATACAATCTTTAAAGAGCAAATAAAAGATATTCTGAAAGAAGTTATAGTCTGGGATAAATTCGTAGAGGTAAACATAGACGGTTGGTTTAAGGAAGTTTATTTTAAACCAACACCCGAACAGGTAAGAAAAATGAAAGCAGATAATAATTGGCAAGTTCGATGTTATGATGCATCATCGTTTTATAAGGATTTAAGCGATGATATGTCAATATAATAGTCAATGTAGTCATAGTTACAACCAAAAATCAAACATCATGGAAACAAACAATCATTACTATTTACTCATAGATGGGACAAAAATAGCTAATAGAAAGGCATTATGTGACTATCTGGAAGTCAGTAAGACAGTAGTCACTAAATTAGTTAAAAAGGGAGTAATCAAATCAGTAACAATTAGCACCCAACGGTGCGAAATAAGCAGCAAAGATGACAGATGATAAATTAAAGAGTGAATTAATCAATTACATTGAAGAGAACAAATGTGATTTTAAGGATGATCAACCCATCCCCAAAGGTGTAATATGTGATTTTGAGCTTACAAATACAGATATCATGGTTTATTTGGCCTTAGTCGGTCATTATGGTTATGGTCAACCTTTCAGTATCACATACAATGATATAATGGTTATGACTGGGATCTCAATAGTCTCAGCAAAAAGAGCGATTCAAAAATTGGCAGAAAAGAAACTTTTAAACAAAAAAAGGACTATACGAGAGAATAAGTATTTCATACGCCCTTTTAAGAATGATGTGTTTTTTCATTTTTCGGGTGATTTTTTGAGAAGTGGAAAAAAGGAGGATATAGACCTCATGAGGTGGTTATATTTATCTAATGGTAACAACTACCTACCAACTATTAAGTATTGCCAAAATAAATTTGGCTTAACTAAAAAACAAAGATCTCGGCTAAATCAGATTGTAAAAAGTATTTTTGGCGAATCCGACTGTTTAGATGTTGATATTTGGAGGACTTTAAATGATATATCAGATTAGTTTTTTTATTATAATAACAGGTTACTTTTTTGATACCCTGAGGGTACTTTTATGATACTCTGTAGGGTACTTTTATGATACTCTCTATTATAAAAGAGTTTTATTTTAGAAAAGTATTATAAAGAGGTTGCAAAAATGAATTTTGCAACTTTAATATTTATTAAAATAAAAAATAGAATTAAAAGACTTTATGAGAAAGTAATTAAATGGTAATTCCTCATAAGGTAAATAAAGTAAGATTAGCTCTTGAAAATTAATTGAATTAAGAAACTTCATTTTGTAATTGAATCAAACATACTTCATGTGTATTTATTCCTTTACTTCATTTTTATGATTTTAGATTTCAATTACCTTATGCAAAATTAAAAGTAAATTTCCCATAAGGTAAAAATACAAGTAAGTGTAATTTGAATCAATAGTCATTTTTGTATATTTTACGCCCTGTATTTTAACTTTTACCCCTTGAGTGGTATGTAGTATCCACTTGACTTGAGATAATGGCTTAAAAATGGGTTATTGTGAATATAATAAATATTCACTTTATGAGTAGATAAAAATAATATAAATTCTCATAAAGTAAAAAGTATAGATTAATTTAATTTGATTGAATACCCGTTTTTATTATAAATACGCCTATTTAAACCGCTTTTACCCCTTGAGTGGTACATGGTATCCACTCGACTTGAGATAGTGGCTTAAATGCCTTATGAATCATATAAGATAAAATATGTAAATAATATCAGTTAAGAAATGAAATATATTAATTCTCTTTTCTGGATTAAACACAAAACAACTTTTCATAAAGTACATTCATTGTTACAAAATTATTTAAATATCTATTATTCAATATTATATATGTGCTATTATTGGATGAATTAGTATAGATAAGGCTGTAAAATAACGCTTATGTGTAAAGGATTATAACAGTTTATATATGAGGTATATGAAGTGTTTTTAATGCTAATTTTTACTGATATTTCAGATTTTAATACTTTGAAAATATTTAGTGATTAAGTAATGGAATACTTATATAAAATAGCATTTTTCCTTATTTTATAAGGGTTTCATGGGAATTGTATAAATAAATGTTATAATATTTCAATTTATCATAGATAAAAAGAATAATGCCTCAAAATAATTGTATATGTATCTGTTTGTCAGTGTGTATTGATTGTGTTATACAAGATGATTATTATAACAACACTTGAAAAGTTCTTCCATTTAGTATTTTAACCCCTATTATATATGTAGGGGTGTTTGTTCTAATCACACATTCAAAACATATAAGAGTAGAGGTGTGTGTGTAATTTAATAATGATTTGGATATTCAAAACACATAAGAGTAGAGACACCTATGTGATTTATTAATGATTTGGACATTCAAAGTGATATAATAGTAGAGGGGTGTTTGTTCTAATCACACATTCAAAACCCATAATAGTAGAGGGGTGTATGTAATTTAATAGGAAAGTTATGAATTGGATAGACAGATTTCATTGGTGGTTTGCAGTAGATTTTATTGGGAGAAAGAAATGGTGTCCTTTTTCGTCTGATACTGTTTATAGTATTGTTGAAGTTCTTTTATGGATGATTCTAATTGGTTTATGTTATCTTGTTGCTTATCAATTTGCAATTGCATTAAATCAAAATTTTTAGATGTTGTTTTAATGTTCATGTAAATTGTAAACATAGCAATAAGTGTTATTATAATTTGAGTCACACTTGCAGTGAGATTATTAAAAATGTTGCTACGAACAGACATTCCTTCATTAAGTATTTCTTTTTTACCAACACTATATAGACCAATTTCGGATATATAGTATTTATTTTCTCTATCATCATAAGTTTTTTCATAAACTTCTTTTGTTCTATATAGAACATCAATTTGTTCATCAATTAGAGATTCTTTATGGTTGATTCCATCAGATATCTCTTTAATAGTAAAAGAAAAATCATCTGAGTTTGGGTATTTTGGATCAAACTTAAATCTTTCAGATCTAAGAAATACTAATATTTTATGTCTTATTGAGTATGATTTTGGGGTAAACATGGTAAGTTATTTAAGAAAAATTATTATTAAATATTAGTAATTATGGAAAGGGATAAATATAAACTGTCTAGGTCTTTTGAAACCAAAAAAAAAGTTGATGTTAAAGAAAAGAAGTCAAGCATAACACCATTTCTTATTGTTTGGTTTGTTTTTGTATTGATATATCTTTTTGTTTGGCCTTAATAACATTTAAAGAGTCATGCAGCAATTTATATTCGCGTTTTATTGAGTCAATCTGATTCATTAAATATTTATTTTGGGTTGTCAGTGTTTTAACACTATTTATTGAATAAAGGTATTCTTTACTTAACAAGTTTTTAACTTCTGGAATAATTAATAAACCAATCGCAAATAAAATTATAGTTAATCTATTTGATACTTGCAAGTTTAGCCACCATCTAACTAAGCTGGAAATTAAAAGGTAGTCATAACCAACTACTCTCCATTCATTTGGTTCAAGATTATTTAGTTGTCTTTTGCTTACAGTTTTTCTTTCGGGTGTATATGGACTACTACCAAATGAAAATGGGTAAATTTTTTCAACTATATAACGTTTAAAAAACATGTTAGATTTGATTAATAAATAAGACGTCCGTTGACTATTCAGAAAGTAACTGAAATTTAAACACTCTAATTTAATTACCAAATAAAAAATTTCACATCATTCCTCATAAAGTAAAGAGAATTAAATATTTTTTTTGCTCCTATTACTGAATTAACTATCAATAATACACGTTAAACGTAACACCATGAAACAAGAAAATTTACTAACAGTGGCCGAGGTGGCCGATATATTTCGGGTAACAGATCGGACTATATACAACTGGATTACGCTTAAAAAAATAAAAGCCCTCCATTTTGGCCGTAAATACTTGATTCAACAATCAGAGGTTAACCGAATATTAACCATGTCATAATAATTTAAAGGTGTGCAAAAACTTAATTATAACCTATTTACGTAAATTGTTAAATCGCACATCTTATCTGGGTAATTGGAATTGAAACACTAATTACCCACCATCTCAAAAATGAGAAATCACATTAAAATCTCTGTTATTTTACGATTTATACTGTTCAACAGGTATTAGTAAAACGTTACTTAACGCCTGTTTTATAATTCGCTCTTTTTTGATTTATATATACTCACACAGGTATAGACATAACGCTGTTTTACGCCTGTGTTTTTTCTTTGACTCTCTTTTATTTGATTTATACATTTCACGGGCGTTGAATACTATTTTTAACGTCCGTTTTTCACATCGACATTCAATTCGCTTTATATCTGGCAGTGCGGTGAAAGGGCACAAATACCTTTCCCGTACTTTTAAAATGATTTTTTCTTTATCAATATATTCTCAGGAGGTTATGGAAGATTATATCTTCTTCAATCTCCTTTTTTAATTACTTATTAATTAGTTACACTATGAATTTTTTTAAAAAGATGGGTAAAAAACCCACAAATCAAGACAAAGAATCGCTAACACCTCATGAAGTTAGAGAGGTAAACAGAAAACAAGTAGAACTGACAGAAAAAGAGCTGATTAGTTTTTCGAAAACTGTTGATAATTTCGGCCTTGAGAAGCATGAAAAAAGCAAAATTAGCTCAATTCTGAGCAAAAAAGGATTAAATCTAACACCCGAAAAACTTGATTTATTACTCTCAATCTATTTTTACAACCACACTTACACAAGTTTTGACACAAAAACCATTAAAAAAACACGTTTCTTTTCTATCAATAATAGGGGGCGAAGTATTGCAGCGAAATACATGGAAGAAGATAAAAAGAATCAAGCCTATGAGATTCTAAAAGAGCAATATAGTGTCTTTTTTAGAGGGCGTACTTCCATATCAATTACAGCCGATCAACTATTTAGTCAAATAAGAATTTCGAAAGGCTTTAGTTTTAAATTTGAAGATACTCCCATTCTGATACAAAGATGGTTCAATCTGGGGCTTATTACTGTTCATAAAAAAAACGATAATGTAATGAATTCACCATTAGAGAACATCGCATTAAATATTACCCCTGAAGCTATTAAATGGTTAGTCGCTAACCTTCCAGAAAATGAGTCTTTCGATAGCCTTCCAGATCAATATAGTGGTTACACTGAAAGCAGAGAAAGACTAAAACGTAAAATTGAAGAAAATAACGCTGAAAAAAACAAATCATTTTTAATTAAATAATTACAACAATGGAAAAATTCAAACCATACAATAAAGAAAAAGAGACAGTTACTCAATTCATTCAGAGAGGCAAGCAATACCGAAAAGACCTTGAAAGAACAGGCGCAAAATTTAAGGAGGTTGATGACTTCCTTTTCGATTATGAAAGGCAATTGACAGCCATAGAAAGAGAGCTTGGTGTGTTAATAGGCAAAGAACACGATCAGAAATTTGAGGAATTAAAAGCAAAAAATAAAGCTGTTCTGGATGAATACACCAAAGAGACAAAGGGTAATTTTTTAGGCCAATTTAAAACAAAAGAAGAGTTCGATAAATTTCAAGAGGAAAGAAAGGAACTGAACACTCAAAGGCTTACAAAGCATTCAACCAGAACACTTGCAACGGATGAGGATATAAAGAGATCCACTAAAATAATTCATTCTCAGGCCGACTTGAAAGAAGATTAAAGAACTTTCATCTAATGTTATATATTCTTAAAGGGGTATTTAGTGAGGTTGAGGCCTCATTATTTACCTCTTTTTAATAACCAATTAATAATGAAACATTTTGTAATTAATGATATTGGAGCAAGAAGAAGATTAATGAAAGCTTCAGAGATATATTACAGTTCCGTTTATGAAAGCTTTAGAGAAAGGAAAGAGCTGCACAACAATGAGCAATCACTCATTAAGTATGAAGAAGAGTTAATATATCAAACCACAAGAAGAAAGAAATATAAATTAATAGCCTCAACACGAATAGAGAAAGAATAACAAACAGAGAAGAGAACAGAACAAATAAATTAAGAAAGGAAATAATATACTACTCTATGAGATGAGTATAACAACACACAACAACCTCACATCAAAGATTAACAATAACAAGAAACCAAACCAAACGATTTAAGATACTACCTACCATATGGTGCATAGTTATAATAACAATCATAAATCAATATTGAATGGTGGCCGGTATAGGCTGCAATGTTTACAGTATTTACACAGTGATTATCTACTATTATAATAGAGAAATACTGATGTTGTTACCTGGTTACTTACATTCTTTAACCTCATGAGTATTGATTCATACAACTACATGAGTAAAGAAATAAAATAATTCTCTGATAGATTGATGAGTGATAAGTATGTTGTTGTATATGTCTATCTATCACATGAATATAAAAAACGAATCGACCTGAATTTTAATTACCTCATGAGGTGTAAATATATAAGGTGTGGGGGGCTGATATGCAGATATTTAACATAAACGAAACCACCCGACAGCAACATTTGGATACCCATCGATAAGCGATTGAAAAATGAATTAGTCCTTTCCTGCTGGAATGCGCTTAAATAAAGAAAAGTAGGAGCTTTTTGAGGAAAATTAAGATTTTGAAAAAAAATCTCAGGAAATGCTTGATAATAAAGCGTTTTAGGCCTTTTGAATCAATAATTAAAAGTATGAAAAAAATACATTAAAAGCAATAAAAACACCCCCTTTTATACCAAATAATTTAAAAAATGAAGAGAGAAAATATCAATATCCTAAGATATAAGAATCCAAAACTAACCAATCTAAAGCACTATCTCAAGGAGCTTAACATCATGGAACCTCACATTGAGTCTTTGATAGTACAGGCAAATAATCTTAACAATCTATGCCTTTTTTATACAAATCACATCAATGATGAAGGGGTAATGATGAAAGGTGTTAGAGGCGTAAAACAAAACCCTAGTGTTACAGCCTTAGAGAAGGCAATAAGAGAGTTAAATGCCTTATTAGTGGAAATTTCAAACCTTATTTCAAACCGATAAATAAAGAAAAATGAAAAAACTAAAAATGAATCAAAAAAGTACCAAAAAATACGCCTGTGGTACACCAACGCCCAGCATGGTAAATTATTCAGGGGATTTTGATAGTACTCATCATGTGGTCAGTAGTAATAGACATTTTACGTTTTCAACACCTTGGGGAAATATGACAGCGATTCTTTGTAATTGTGGCGAACGCTTATTATTTAGTGAAAAAGAGTATTTGAAATTGGCCATTAATCCACAATCGAAAATTAAAAATTATGGTGGTTTTGTGGATATTATCGAAAACTTACCAGAAATGAAGGAGCATGAAGGCAAAGAGATAAGCCTGTATATGGAAAATAAGGATATTAACGGCAAGTACATTGACGGTGTTCAACTAATCGAATCTGATTTCTTTGATGTTGATTTTTAGGAAAAGAAATTCTAAATTAACAATAATGGAATTTTAAACTAATATTAAAGGGTTTACAGTTAGATACATGAACTATAATTTTACAAAATGAACAGATTTCTAATGATTCTATTAGTTGTGAGTATGTCTACTATATTATTTGGGCAGAAAGCTGAATATGGTAATGTCACACAAAAGGCAAAATACACCGAGTATTTAACAAAAAATGGTGATTTATTAAAGGTTGGTGATACATTAAAACTTGGAAAGGCAATATCAGATAAAGGTTTTCAATATATAACACAAGGCGGTCAACCTTGCGCGATTTGGTTAGCAGATAAGGTTGTTTTTGTTGACCATTTTAGGAGTTTTGGAACAAAATCACAAGGTTATAAGGTGTATGTTGCTTTTAAGGGGTATGGTTTAGTTCCTGTTTATATAGATTATGATTCTGCTATAGAAGTAGGTGAAGTAGTAAATAAGAACTCAAAAATGACAAGAGATGAAGCAATCAATAAACTTTCAGAAGCTAAGAAGTTATTAGATTTAGAAATTATTAGTCAGGAAGAATATGATAAACTCAAAAAAGAGTTAACGCCTATTATTGTGAATATGTAATTTATATAACCTCATTAAATAAAAGATATCAAAAAAATAATTGTTGCTTTAAGTTCATTGATTCCTAAATAAATAAAAGTTATATTTATCAGAAAATCGGGAAGCATAAATTAAAGAGGGGTAAAATGTAGTGTTTTACCCTTTTTCTATATCAGAAGATACCCTCTTTTTATTTTAGGTATTATATGTATTGTTTTACCTTAGAGAATTATAATTAATTAAATGTTTGATTTTAAGTGTTTTATATAATGAAAAAATATTTCTTAATGACAGGTTTATATTGACAATTATCTTAATTAATTCCTTAATAATCTTCATTACAGGATTTAATATAGAACCTGATATAATCAAATTTTTACGGGGGTTAGATGGGTTTATCACTATTCTGTTTGTAATTGAATTAATAGTTAAAATTAAGCACTTTGGGAAGTTATATTTTTATTCGAGTTGGAATATTCTTGATTTTGTATTAATTGTTCTCTCTATACCTGCATTTTTTACAATGTTTATTGAAAGTTCAAACTTTGATCTTAGTTATTTGCTTGTTCTTAGAGCATTGAGGGCATTTAAGGCTTTTAGGTTTATTAAGTTTGTAACTGAAATAAATGAATTAATTAAGGGTATAAATAGAGCTTTAAAGACATCTTTAGTCGTGTTAATTGGTTTTTCAGTATACCTTTTTATTATGAGTATATTTTCATTTTATCTATTTGCTGAAACTGCACCTGAATATTTTGAAAATCCGCTTTTATCTCTGTATTCCATATTTAAAATTTTTACGGTTGAGGGATGGTATGAAATTCCTGAATCAATAGTTCATTCATACAATTCAGTGCAGACCTTTTTCACATATATTTATTTTATTTTCATAGTAATGAGTGGTGGAATATTTGGATTGTCTTTAGTAAACTCAATATTTGTTGATGCGATGGTGAGTGATAATAATGATTTACTTGAGAAAAAAATTGGTAAATTAGAATCTCAAATTAACATACTAATAGAAAAAATTGACAATAATGGAGTTTCAAGCTAATCTTAAAGCATTCACAGAGAGGGTTTTGACACTGAAGCCAAATCTTCAAACCGAAGAAGCCACCAAAAATGGCTTAATTATGCCTTTTATACAATTATTAGGTTATGATGTATTTAATCCAATGGAAGTAATACCTGAGTTTGTTGCTGATATTGGAACAAAGAAGGGGGAAAAGGTTGATTATGCTATTTTACAGGATAATACACCTATAATGATTATTGAGTGTAAGCACTGGAAAGAGAATTTAAATGTTCACAATTCTCAACTACATAGATATTTTCATGTAACAAAAGCTCGCTTTGGTCTTCTTACTAACGGTGCAGAATATCGCTTTTATACAGATTTGGAAGAATCTAATAAGATGGATAATGAGCCTTTTTTGGTTATTGATTTCGAAAATTTGAAAGACCATGAGGTTAATGAGTTGAAGAAATTCCAGAAGGCCAATTTTGATATAGATAAAATCATAGATAGCGCTAGTGAATTGAAATATTCGTCAGCTATCAAAGAAATCTTAGTTAAAGAACTGAATGAGCCTTCAGAAGATTTTGTTCGTTTCTTTGGAAAACAGATCTATTCTGGTAAAATAACCGCAAAAGTATTGGAGCAACTTACAGGAATAGTAAAAAAAGCAACTAATCAATCTATCAAAGAAATTGTTAATGATAGACTTCATTCAGCATTGAAGAAGGAAGAAGAATCACATGAAGAATTTGAAGAAGTTGTTGAAGAAAGCAAAATAGAAACAACTCAGGAAGAAATTGAAGGATATCATATTGTTCGCTCTATTGTTAGAACTCAAATAGATGCTGAAAGGGTTGTATATCGTGATACTCAATCTTACTTCGGAATTTTAGTTGATGATAATAACCGTAAGCCAATATGCAGACTTCATTTGAACGGAGGTAAAAAGTATATTGGTTTGTTTGATGAGAATAAGAAAGAGGAAAGAATATTGATTGAGAAGCTTGATGATATATATAAATTCTCTGATAAGCTCCTAGAGGCAACAGTAAGATATTTGAACTAGAACATAGGGAGCAATTAAGCTCCCTTTATGCTCTAGAATGGTTTCTCAGTTAAATCCTAAATAACAATTTGACAGAATTTATAAGAACATCATTGAAATAAAATATATTAAATGATATATTCTGAAACACTTTTTAAATATGATAAGAATGTAAAAAATGCTTTCGAAAAATTACAAAAAATGGCAGAACAGAATCAAAGGAATAAGAATGATATTCTTTTGATATGTATCAATGGTTGGAGGAATATTCAATTAGAAGATTCATTACGAGCAAAAAAACTTAGTCCTTTTATGATTGGTTCTGGGGTGTTTGGACATTGCTATTTTTCTATTTATGATTTTTATGATGCCTATAGAAGAAATGTAAGATCTAAATCAGAAATAACAGATGAAGAAAGAGACTCAGAAGAGTTTAAAAGAAATGAGAAGCTTTCTATTGATCTTGAATTAATGATATATCTTAAATTTTGGGAATCCGATATAATTCTCTCTAAACTTTTAAATTTAGTGAATCTTGCCCTAGGTAAGTCTTATGATTGGGAATTACTTAATGGTAAAATTGAACATAGAAGAATAATAATAAAGGATTACGTTCAAGCACCATTAAAAGGAATATGTCCTGAGTTATATGATTTAATAGAGGAAGTTTATTCTAATCAAATTAGAAATGCGATTGCACACTCAAAATATTACCATGTAGGTAGAAATATAATTTTAGGTAATAAGCCAGATAGTAAGCATTATAAGCTTTCAAATATCACCTATGATGAATGGGAAGTACGATTTCATAAAGTCTTATTAATGTTTAATCATTTTATAAATGCTCAGAATGAGATTAATGAAAGATATATTGAGAAGGTTAGAGGTAAACATTTCGGTTTACCAATAACAATTCCTGAGAAAGATAAATTAGGATTAGATAAAATTTTTTGGATAAAATATTTTGAGGTTAGAGGGAGGTGGGACTATAAGTAATTAGTGTTTAATAGTAAGCATCCGGTAAACTCCGCCTAAAATATCCCCATGTCAGTTTTTATTTTTCGGAAAACTAAAAACGAACGACATGCTAAACGCTAAGAAATT